>JAGYMT010000226.1 GCA_018400335.1 Kiritimatiellia bacterium
CGCGAATATGCTGCGGTTTTCGAGTGTATCGAGATAATCCAAGAGTTTTGCCCCTTTCCAAGGATAACCTTCGCTTCGCCCTGCTTGCGCCTGCCTGAGCAAGTACGCTCGCAGTCAGGCGTACACGCAGGCAGTTGGCTGCCTTTCGGAAAAGAAAGTTTGCCACAAAAATCACAAATCAACACATTACGAACTAAACCACTACAGGCTACAAGACATGGGGTTTCCGAACCTTTTTAGCATGGTTCATAAGGCACCGCAACAGGATAACAGTTTACCTATGTTACCCGGATTTGATCCATACCACCTTTTTGTGACTTTTTGTGACTCTTTGTGGCTATAATTTTCCTGTCTTTTCCCTTGTCTTTCAGTCCCGAAGCCTGTTCACTACTGCCGTTGAACGCGCGGGCATTCCGCGCGGATCGGAGAATACGTATGAGCGGGAACATTCCCCCAATTCCAAGGGTAACCCTGGTGCTTGGCGCCGCGCGCAGCGGCAAAAGCAGCCGGGCTCAGCAGATGGCCGAAACACGGACCCGCCCGCTCTATTTGGCAACAGCCGAAACGCTTGACGCCGAGATGGCGGAGAGGGTCGCGGCTCACAAGAAATCCCGGGGCGACCACTGGCTGTGCGTCGAGGAGCCGCTGAATATTCATTCCGTCATTGCGGCTCCGCCTGACGGAGCGGATGTGATCCTGGTGGATTGCATAACACTGTGGCTCAGCAACATCCTGCACAAGGAGGGACTCGATGCACTGCCCGGGCGCAGGACAGCCCTTTTGAGCGCCCTCCGCCAAGCAACCGTCCCCGTTCTCCTCGTCAGCAACGAGGTGGGCATGGGCATTGTTCCCGATAACGAGCTTGGCAGACAGTTCCGCGATGCAGCAGGATGGCTCAACCAGGATTTCGCCTCAGCCGCCGATCTGGTGCTGCTGGTCGTGGCGGGCATCCCCTTAGCGATCAAGGGATGCCTTCCTGCCATTTTCTCTTCCGCCGGAGGCAGGTGATGACAAAGTCCTTCATTTCGGCCGCTCGCACCCTCACACGCATTCCGGTGCCCGGCCGCGGAGCGTCCGACGAGTCCGACTCGCTCTTTTCGTTTCCCGTTGTCGGGGCGCTCGTGGGCGGCATCATTGCCGTGCTCGCGTGGCTTACAGGCGGACTGGCCGGCTGGCCCGCCGGCGCCGGCGCCATCTGTGCGCTGACCTCGGCATGGATCACCGGCGGTCTTCACATGGACGGGCTTGGCGATTCGGTTGATGCGCTTTACGGGGGACAGACCGGCGAGCGACGGCTGGAGATCATGAAGGATGTTCATATGGGCGCATTCGGCGTGATCGCCATCACGCTGGATGTTATTATCAGGTTTGCCGCGATCTCGCGGCTGGCCGAGCAGCGGGAGTGGCTCTGGATTGCGATTCCATTCATCCTGTCGAGAACGAACCTCGTAATGCTGGCGCGATTGCTTCCCTACGCCAGAAAGGACGGCGGCAAAGCCGGGGCGATCGTTCAGAACGCAAGAACGGCGCATTTGGCCGCGGCTCTGGGCGCCGCCGCGCTGTTCTGCTGTATTGCCGCGGGGTTATACGGGCTTGCCGCGCTGGCGTTGTCCATGCTTATTATCCTGCCGCTCGCGCTCTGGATGAAGCAAACATTCGGGGGCGTCACGGGAGACCTGCTCGGAATGGCCAACGAGATCACGGAATGCTCGCTGCTGTTCGCCGCCGCGCTGATTGTTCCGGCGCTTTGATCAGGCATCCGCTTTCCCGCCCGCCTGGGCCTGGATGGCCGTGATCGCGGCGACATAGACGATATCCTCAGTGTTGCAGCCGCGCGACAAATCGTTCACCGGCTTGCGGAACCCCTGGCATATCGGCCCGATGGCCATTGCTCCGGCCTCGCGCTGGACAGCCTTGTATGCGATATTGCCCGAGTTGAGATCGGGGAATATGAAAACATTCGCGCGGCCGGCCACCTTGCTGTGCGGAAGCTTCACCTTAGCCACCTTCTCGTCGAAAGCCGCATCGTACTGCACTGGTCCCTCGATCAATATTTCCGGAGCCATCTTATTGGCAAGAGCAGCCGCATCCCTGACCTTTTCAACGGACGACCCCTTGCCCGACGTACCGCTTGAATACGAGAGCATCGCAACTATCGGTTCTATTCCGAAACTCTGCGCAGTGCGAGCGCTGCTCACGGCTATCGCCGCGAGCTGTTCCTTATCCGGCTCCTCGATAATCGCACAGTCCCCGTAGAAGAAGGCCTTCGGCCCGCGCAGCATGAGAAACACGCTGGAGACAAAACGCATGCCCGGCGCAGTGCCTATGAGCTGAAGGGCCGGCCGAAGAGTATCGGCAGTGGAATGAATCGCGCCCGAAACGTAACCGTCTGCATCGCCCGTGCGAACCATCATCGCACTGTAATACATCGTGTCACGAACAAGATCCCGAGCCGTATGGATGCCAACGCCTTTTTCCTTTCGAGCTTCATACAACTGCGCGGCATATCCTTCGACATCCGTTTTCGCGGGATCGATAACGGCCACCTTCTTAAGCCCAATGTTCAGTTTTTTCGCTCCCTCGGCAATCACATCCGCATCCCCGAGCAGGGTGATTCTGGCAATGCCGCGCTTCTGAATATAGTCCGCGGCAAGCAAGACCCGCTCATCAACCCCCTCGGAAAGCACGATGTGCATAAGCTTCTTTCTTGCCGCATGAATTATCTCGTCAAGATAATCCTGCGGCGTCTTCTCGCGCGTCATGGCAGCGCCGGAAGCAGCGAAAAGAGCCTTGCAGTCGCAATGCGTCTCCACAATCATCTCCGCGGCCTCGATCTTCTCCGTGTCGTCCTCGCGAACGTGAATATCAATGCCGTTGACAACCGTGGAAGTTTTAAAGGTGTCGCTTTGCGCAAGCAAAACGGGGAAGTCTCGACCATCCAGTTTGCGAAGCAGGTTGAGCACTATTTCCGACGGCATCTGGTTGCCGGTCAGCACTATTCCCGCTATGGAAGGAGAATCCTCCGACACATCAACCGCCGCCATGGCAAGGAGTATATCATCTCTGTCACCGGCGGTAATTATCAATGTGTTGTCCTCAAGCGCGGAGAGCACATTCGCGGGGCGCATGGCCGCCACGATTATGTTATGGGCCAGATTGCGATTGTTGCCTTCAATAATGATCTTACCGCTGACGGCCTCCATAACATCGCGCATTGAAGGGGCGCCCATGATCGGGCGATATGGAACGACCCCGATCACGTTGATTGATCGCTCCTTAAAGGCGGTTCTTAACTGCTCTCCGAACTCCACCAGAGTATCAACGTCCGCCTTGTTCACGACCACCCCGAGCACGCGGCATCCCGCGGTTTCATACATCTCCCTCGCGTGAACCGTCTCGTAGACTATGTCCTCCACCGGACGCGCATGCGCGCCGTTGACAAGCAGAAGCACCTGTGCATTAATTCTCCTTGCGAGGGCAACGTTCAGATCCGTCTGGTAAGCGCCTATCGAAGTGAGGTCCATGCCTTCGACGATCACAACATTCTTGCCTTCGGAAATGCTCTCATGCGCGGACGCTATTTCGTCGAGCGCCTGCTTCTCTTCTCCCGCAAGCAAACGCTTCTCAAGCGCCTTGGCGCTGAATGGAGAAATATTGGCCATATCACCATCGAGCCCGAAAACGCCGGCTATCAAACGGGCATCTTCGCACACCGTGCTGCCCTCGACATATCGCTGCCCGACAGGCTTCATAAACCCTATTTTGGATGCAATATTCTTGAGTCCGAAAATGAGCCCCAGGCAGAAGGTGGTCTTCCCTACGCCGCTTCCCAGAGGTGCGACAAAAATAGTCCTCGGCATACTCAACCTCCGTGTTCAATCCCTACTTAAATCCCGGCATTCAGCCGTGACCGCAAAAATCTTTCCTCTCCGGCATAATCATCAAAAGCATACCCTCGCGTAAAGCCTGACAAAGGTCAAGATAAAACCAATGCATGACTAAGAAGGGCGGCAAGCTCGCCAGTTGCGACGATGGTTTCTCCGAAGGAGAGTATTCGCGGTGGGGGGAAATTTGAAATTCGTTGAGGCTCCTGCAAAACCCCTGGCGGCGGCAACGGAGTGCCGCCCTCCAGTGCCCAAACACCCGTTTCTTGAGAAATGGAGGGCGGCACTCCGTTG
>JAGYMT010000227.1 GCA_018400335.1 Kiritimatiellia bacterium
AAATGAGCAGACAGCCCTTTGAGATCATATGCCAGGCATGCGGCCGGGAATCCATCCTGAAGCGCGAGCCCGTGTACGAAGGTTTCACAAGGACCGGCGAGCGCCTGTCCTGCGTTTCGTGCGGGCACGTGTTCACCGGGGAATCGAAGGTCCGGTTCAAGAAGAGCAAGGCAGTTTCGCTTTTCGGGGAGGAAGACAAGCCGGCGCCAGTTCGCATCTTCGATGATTCCGACAAGACCCCCGACCCCAAGGTGTTCGAGCCCGGCGAAAACACCAGACTCTGCCGCTATTGCGCGCATTACGTGGTCAACCCGTTCGTTCAGCGGTGCGCCCGCCAGAGACGCGAAGTGGAGGCAACGGACAGTTGCGCGAACTTCGCGCCGCGCGAATAGCCGGAGGACGCCGCCGGAGGCGTCGCTGCCACCTAATATGAATGTCCAAATCCGCCCGTGGCGGACGGGCAAGCCGTTCCTGCCTGTAACCCGACAAGCGACTTTTCTGAACCATGCCAAAATATCTTGGAGATCAACATGGAGACGGCGGTCCCCGCCGTTCATCCGCTCTTCTTCCTGGCTATGAGGCAGTTGGAGCAGGCAAGCATATCCTGCACCTCGCCGGACAGGCCCCTGACGAAGTCAGCGCCCAGATACTTGTCGCCGTGCTGCAAGAAATCGCCGACCTTCATATCCCGGAACTGCTGCTGTTTCTCCGGCGGCAGACCGACAACGTACAGATTGAGGAACCAGGAGAGGGAAAAGATTGGCTGACCGAAACTGAGGACATCGAGCCTGTCAACATCGACCATTCCATCGAACAGGCGATTCAATCCCTGTTTTGACATGTTGAAGTAGTGGTTGGGATAGCCGTGCAGCGGAGAAAGAAACGGCGCCTGACAGTACAGCGTGCCGCCCGGCTTGAGAACTCGCACCATTTCGCGGGCGCCAAGGAACGGGTCCTTCACGTGCTCGAGCACGGCGAACGAGAAGACGACGTCGAAAGCGCCGTCCTTGAACGGCAACCGCTCCACCACGCCCAGCACGTCCGTGCTCTCATAGGGCACGATCTCGTAATTGACCACGTTTTCAAAGCACTTGTCCCTGAGTCCCGCGCCGCAATCGAGGATCAGGCCGTCGCGATGCCTGTAGATGTAGTTCATCGCAACGCCGTCATACGAATTGGCCGATACGTTACCGGTGTGAACAATGCCGAATTCCTTCGCCAGCGAGGGCGGGAGGAAGTTGTAAGCGCGCCCGTCAGCCGGGTATGCAGCCCCGCAGCGGGCGCACAGCAGGTAATCTTTCCGGGGCGGGGGTTGACCCTTTTCCGCCAGTATACGCTTCCTGGCAAACCGCAGCAGATTTGATATGATGTCAATCTGGATCAACGCCAGCATCAAGCGGGAAAGCAGCCCCGGGCGGCCATTCGCATCGCGCTCCCGCTGGGCCCGGTCAATAATTGTGCTGAACGAATCAGGAAGCATCACGACCCTGCCGCCGGCGCAACGGGGACACTGCAAGCCGGGCAGCAGCTTTTTCAGCTTCGCCGCCTTTCGCGCGCCTGCATCAGCAGCGGCCGGCTTGACCGGGATGATGAGCTCGAAAACGCGGCCTTGCGTTTCGAAGTTGAGCGCGATCCAGTCGCGCCCCGTCACGAGGTCCGCCGGACACGACCCCCTGAACCCGGTGAGGACGAGGTGCGGGTAGTAGCTCTCCTTGACATCCCCTCTCTCGTAGAGGGAAAGCGGCAGGGCTGAGGCGAGTACGGGATCAGCGCACTGCATCTTGTCTATCTTTTCGAGCGACGCAATCCAGCCCTTCGCCTCAAAAACCGCGGAATCAGCGGATTCCGCAAAAATATCGGGTTTGTCAATTACCCAGAACGGATGCATTGCGCCCTCCAGCCGTCAATCAGGACGGCTTGTAGTTGGTGTCGTTTAACAGCGTATCGCCGATATACCGGTTGTACAGCGTGAACTTCTCGTAGTATTCCTCGTGTGTGTTGCGGCTCTTTGACTCCTCGTGGAGCAGCTCGGCGAACGGCGTGTATATTATCTTGTAGCCGGCCTGCCTTATCTTCAGGCAGAGGTCGGCGTCGGAGAAGCCGATCGGAAAGTGCACCTCGTCGAAACCGCCGACCTGCTCAAAAACCGATTTTCTTATCATCATACACGCGGCGGTCACGCCGGACACTTCACGCTGCACCTTGGTGTAGTAGCCGTCCTCAAAGAAAAGATTCGCCGCACAGTAGTAGATGTTCGGCTTGAAGATCATGCCGGCGTGCTGGATCGTCCCGTTCCGACGAACGAGGCGGCATCCGACCGCGCCCACCTTCTCCCTGTAGATATGCTCGAGCATGGCTTCCATCCAGTCCGGATTGACCACTTCCATGTCATTGTTCATGAAGAGGAGTATCTCGTTCGGAACCTCAGCCACCGCCTCATTATAAAGCCTCGAGTAGTTAAAAGGTTCGTCAAAGTCAACGAATCGGTATTTCGCCCCCCCCTCCCGCCGGAGCGCTTGCAGATATTCCGTCGTCTCCGGCTCCGTCGAGCGGTTATTCACCAGGTAGATCACCAGTTTGCGATAGGCGCCCTTCTCCATCGTCTCGAGCAGGCGGCGCAGGCTCTTGACGTGGTCCTTGAAAGGAATGATCACCGCCACCTCGTCCGGATCCGGGGGCAGCTCATACTTGACGCGATACCAGAAGAAGGCATCATCGGTCACCGCCGCCTTGATTCCCATCCTGTCGAGGTGGTCCTGTATGGCCTTCTTTCCGTTGAGATAGGCCTTGGGATACTCAGTCCGCTTGCCCTTGTCGAAAGAGCGAACGGAGCCGGAGGTAGCCGCGGAATGGGCGCGCCAGGCATAAAGGAAATAAGGCATGTGAAAGAATCGCAAGCCCAGCTCCATCGCCCTTATCGCGATGTCATGATCCTGCGCCCCGTCATATTCCGGTTTCAGCGGGCCGATCCTGTCCAGCGCCGTCCTCTTGATCAGGCAGAAATGGGAAGCCGCGTTGCACGAGAGAAGCAGATCCATCGAGAGCGGGCATTTCTGCATGTAGCCGTCCATCCCGCCGTCGCCGTCAATTATGACCTCGTCGCTGAAGAAAAAATCCTCATCATGTCCGTCGTTGAGCGTCCGCGCGAACAAGGCCAGCGCGTCGGGATGAATGAGATCATCGTGGTCCATGAAAGCAATGTAATCGCCGCCGCTCGCCTCGATCCCGGCATTGGTCGCGCCGCTGATCCCCTTGTTCTCAGCATTGCGTACGAGCTTGATCCTGCGGTCCGCCCCGCCGGCCGCGTCGAGAGCCTGCAGGGTTTCCGGCAGGGTCGAACAATCATCCACGAGAATGAGTTCGAAATTGTCATAACTCTGTTTCAGCACGCTCTCCACGGCCTCGTTCAGCCAGCGCGAGTTATAGACAGGCATGATTATCGAGACCAGCGGCCGCAGTTTCAGCAGGTGCAGCCAGGCTCCGGCATTTGATCTCTCCCTGGGCGGAAATTTCGGCTTGATGGGCAGAATACTTCTCGACACCCCGAAGCGCTGGGAAAGGAAGCCCGTCGTCAGCATCACGGCCTTCTGCACGCCCTGTTCCCAGCAGACCCTCAAAAACAGCATCGGCAATTTAAGCAGGTTTCTCATAGCACGATCACAAACCGCCGCGTCTCTTGAGGAGCGCGGCCATCTCGCGGTGGCCCTCCCTGGTTGCCAGATGCAGGGGCGTCTCGCCGTCTTTTGCCTTTATACGGATATCCGCCTTGTTCTCAACAAGAAGCTCCGCGACATCGAGCCGATTGTAAGCCACGGCATCATGCAGGGGAGTGCGTCCGTCCTTCGCCGGGGCGTTCACCTTTGCGCCCTTCTCGATGAGCAGCCGGGCGATCTCAACGTGCCCGAACTTGGCGGCCTCGTGAAGCGGCGTCTCGCCGTTGTTGTCGGACTCATTCACATCCGCGCCGCCGGCCAGCAGCATGCCGGCTGTTTCCCTCTGCCCGTTCGCGGCCGCCGCGAAAAGCGGGGTTTCGCCGTCCCTGTTCACGGCATTGATATCCGCGCCGTTCGCGAGCAGGTACTCCACCATCGCACGGTTGCCGTTCCATGCCGCGTGCGCCAGGGGCCGCAGCACCACCTTGTTTCCCGCT
>JAGYMT010000228.1 GCA_018400335.1 Kiritimatiellia bacterium
ATGCGAATTCCTGCATGAAAATCGGCCGCATATACTTTCTCATCATCCTCTTCTGGCTGGGCATGACCGGCTGGCTCGTGCGGTACGAGGCGTTTCCCCAGTGGTTCACGCACACTTTCGGCGGCTACAAGACGATGTTCCAGGGGCGCCCGTTCATCCTTGATTCGTGGATGCAGATCACCTTCAAGGACGCGCCCATCGGTTACAGCCACACCTGGGTTGACAGCGATATCGAGTCGCAAACCGAGTCGCACAGGATTCGCAATAAGACGGTTCTGAACCTCAATGTCATGGGGGAAGACCAGTCCATGACCGTTCTCGCCGATATCGTGCTCGACTCCGAATACCTGGTGCAGTCCTTCTCGACCGTGCTCCATTCAAGGTCTTACAAGACAAGGATCGAGGGACGGCGCACGGGTGCCGGCCTCTTTGAAGCCACCATCGAGACCCCTGCGGGCCGGCACACCATGTCACTGCCCCTGCCCGACGACGTGGTGATCTACTCGCCCATGACCGAGCTGGCCGTGAGCCGCCTGAGGCCGGGCGAGACGATGAGGTTTCGCGTGCTGGACCCAGTATCAATGACCGTTTCCGAGGTCGTCACCGAGGCGATTCGCAGGGAATCGCTCAATCACGAGGGCCGCGATATTGACACGATCGTGCTCAAGGTCTCATACATGGGGCTCGACATGCTTTCATGGATAGACCAGGGCGGACGGGTGATCAGGCACGAAACGCCCTTCGGCTGGGTGATGACGGCCCGATCGGCAAGCCGCATTCTGACCACCCCGTCCACTGCATTCCACGCCGGCGACATGCTTTCCGCGATGGCCGTGCCCGTCCGGGGCGCAGTCGCCGATCCGCGACTTGCTTCCGAATTGAACATCAGGCTGCATGGCACCTCGTTCCAGCCGGAAGAACTGATCACCCATCGCCAGACCGCAAAACAGGAGGACGGATACATCGCCATGACCATCAGCGCGCAGGCGGCGCCCGTGCTTCCCGCCCCGATTGATGACCGGCCGCCCGAAGACCTCGCGGAATACCTCGCGGCCTCGCCGGCAATCCAGTCGGACCATCCTGATATAGTTCGAATCTCCGCCGATATCATTGAAGGATCATCCAACAGTTACAAAGCGGCGCTCGCCATCTCCGCGTGGATTGACGGAAAAATCCTGAAGCGCTCGACGTTGAGCCTCCCATCCGCCCTCGACGTGATGAAGCAGAAGGAAGGCGACTGCAACGAGATAACCTACCTGTTCACGGCTCTGGCGAGGGCAGCGGGCATTCCCGCGCGGGTTCATATCGGACTGGTCTATGCCGAGCTGAACGGCATTCCGGGATTCTACTATCACGCATGGCCCTCCGTGTTCGCCGGTGAATGGGTGGAACTTGATCCCACGTGGGGACAGCCGGCGGTTGACGCATCCCACATATCGCTCGTCACGGGCGAGCTCGCAGAGCAGATGAAGCTATCCGGCATATTCGGACGCGCAAGCATTGAAATCATCGGAGAGGACGAGCCATGATCGAGATTCAGGGTCTTACAAAATACTACAGCTCCTTCTGCGCCGTTGACAACCTGTCGCTGGTTGTGCCGCGCGGCGAGCTTTTCTGCTTTCTCGGCCCAAACGGCGCGGGAAAGACGACCACCATAAAGATGATGTGCGGACTTCTCCACCCGTCGGCCGGGACCGTGAGACTCGATGGGCTTGAGGTGGCAAAGAATCCGGAGGCGGTCCGCCGCAGGATAGGCTATATCCCGGACACCCCGTTTCTTTACGAGCGGCTGACGCCGTCTGAATTCTTCGAGTTCATAGGCGACCTCTACGGCATCCACCGCGAGGAGATGGGCGCGCAGAGAGCGCGATTCTTCAAAATGTTCGGCATGGAGGAACATGCGCAGACGCTGATCAAGGATCTCTCGCACGGGTTCCGGCAGCGCCTCATATATGCCGCCACCTTCCTGCACAATCCCGACGTGCTCTTCGTTGACGAACCCTTTGTTGGGCTCGACCCCCTGACCATCAGGCTGATCAGGGATCTGCTCAAGGAGAAGACGCGGGCCGGCATGACCATATTTTTGACGACGCACATCCTGGCGTTCGCGGAAAACCTGGCCGATCGCATAGGAATCATCACGGGCGGGCGCCTCATAGCAACGGGAACCCTTGAGGAGCTGAAGACCAAGAGCTCCGTCCAGGGCACACTTGAGGATGTTTTTCTGAGTCTCACGAACAGCGGGGATAACGCATGAATGCATTTGCCGTTCTTCTTAAAAAGGACTGGTGCGTGATGATGAACCTGAAGCGGCTGGCCAGAGAGCAGTCGAGGTTCAAGATCGCGTTCATAACGACGTTCGCGGTGGGGCTCCTCGGCGGACTCGGTATCCTCTTCTTCGAGGGATTCAGATTCCTCAGCGCGCTGGGCGGCATAGGGCTCATGATCGTGCGTCACCTCTTCACGATCTTCTTCTTCGGGCTGGGATTGATGCTCGTCATATCGAACATCATAACCGCATATACCACCTTGTTCCGGTCCGACGAGATCCCGTCGCTCATGCTGCGGCCCGTATCCCACGGGCAGCTTGTGCTGCACAAGCTGCTCGAGACCACGCTTCTCTCCTCGTGGGCATTTTTCTTCATCATAATCCCATTTATCGGAGCCTATGCCCTTCACGAAAAACTCTCGCCCGTTTTCGTGGTGTGGACCTTTCTGTTCTCGATCCCGTTCGTCGTGCTCTGCGCCATGGCGGGAATGCTGATCGCGCTGCCGGCGGTAAGGTGGCTGCCGCATATCCGGCCCGGAGCATGGATAGCCATCGGCCTGCTGGCTTTTGCCTGGTTTCTCGTCTCAGCGCGAGGCGCGAGGGGTGTTGACGACGAAGTGTCCTTCATCATGGCGCGGCTTGTCCCCGGCATGCGGATTGCCTCCTACCCGCTCCTGCCGAGCTGGTGGGTTTCGGAGGGGATCATGGCTTCATCGAGGGGCGCGTTCGGGCGGACAGCGCTCCTGATGGGCGTTCTGATCTCGAACGTCCTGTTTTTCGGAATGTTGACCGAGCGGGTCGGAAACGCGCTGTTTTACCCGGCATGGCAGA
This sequence comes from Kiritimatiellia bacterium, assembly GCA_018400335.1. The sequence goes on from JAGYMT010000228.1 coordinate 3,101, forward strand.
GAGTTCTCGCCGCGAGGAGACGGTCTCGATTGCCGACAAAGCCCCTGTCCTGGCCAGGGCGGCACATACCTCTCATCCCGCCCGACGCGGCGGCCATCGTGCTGAAGGATCTCAGAAGCCTGCTCCGCGACCCGGTGCAGTGGACGCAAGGCCTCATCTTCTTCGGACTGCTGGGGCTCTATTTCTTCAATCTCCGCAATTTGCAGTATCACATGCTCACCCCGGTGTGGCGCAATCTCATCGCATTCCTCAATGTGTTCAGTCTTTCCGCGGTCATGTGTTCGTTCTGCTCGCGCTTCGTCTACCCGCAGCTGAGTCTCGAGGGACATGGCTTCTGGATTCTCGGGCTGTCGCCTACCGGCATGGGGCGGGTGTTGCTGATCAAGTTCGGCGGGGCGCTTGCCGGAATGATCGCCATAAGCGTGACACTGACAAGCGTGTCCATGCTGATGCTTGGAGCCGGGAGGAGCGTGCTGTTCTCGTCGCTGCTGCTTTCCGTGGCGATGTCCTTCGCGCTCAGCGGGCTGGCCACCGGCCTGGGCGCCGTATTCCTCGATCTCAAGCAGAGAAATCCGGCGGCCATAATATCGGGATTCGGCGGCACGCTGAACCTGGCGTTAAGCCTCGCGTTCATGACGCTCGCCATTCTGCCGTTCGGCGCGCTTTTTCACGCTTATTACTCGGGACACATAGGGGCTGCAATGCTTCACAAGGGTTTGCTGCCGGCCCTGGGCTGGCTGCTTCTCATCACCGCGATCGCAACGATTGCGCCTCTTGCGGCGGGACGGAAGAGCCTCATCGGTCGGGACTACTAATGGCTTCGCCAACCCTCACCCCTGCCTGCGCCGCACGTCTTGGCGCTTGTCTGCGTGTACGCGCAAGCAGGCGGCAGGCAGGCCATCCCTCTCCCAGAGGGAGAGGGCGATCGGTTTAGAAATAAACCTGGAAAGAGCAATTAAACATCCAATAGCCAACAAGGAACTCCCAATATTCATCGGATTCCTTGGAGATTGGACATTCCTTGTTGGCTGTTGGGCGTT
>JAGYMT010000229.1 GCA_018400335.1 Kiritimatiellia bacterium
TCTCCTTTCGTTATGTCGAAGGCCGACCGGTCAGCGGGGATGTTTGTGAAGGCCGGATGCACCCAACGGGAATCATTCATTGCTTTCTTCCTCCTCGCGCGTTTTGACTTCATTTGGATTATCTTGCGAAACAGCGTATGCCACCAGTGATTCTCATGATGACCGAGAACTCCCTTCAACGACAAACCCTTATCTGCCAAAGTGTAAGCGGTTCGGTTAAGCGTATCCGAAGAAGAGCGGCGAGTAAGTGCAATCCCTTCGCCGTTCAACTGCTCTTTTCAGGATCATGGCTCCAGTCCCACGGGCATGCGGCTCCAATGCATGATCCATGGGGACGGGCGCGAGGCCACGGTATCCCTCATGGTAACGGACAACATCCCGATGATGCATTCCCCTCCGGGCATCAGGAAAGCGCGCATGCATTTGATGTAGTCCTCGTGGTCATCGCGCATGATTTCCGGTTGCCGTCCGTAGACCCGCCAATCAAGACCGTCGGTCGAAGTGAAGTGCCAGATGGCATGAGGAATCCAGCGGTCGCTCATCCACAGGTGCCATTCCAGCGCATGGACCCGCAGAACGTTTGGAAAGATGCCCAACCCGAGCCCCGGAATATCGGGGGTCAGCATCCGCACCTTGCCATCACTGTCCCGCAAGAACCGCCACGGCCCACTCAGGCTATCCGCTTCCATGGCGGCCAGTCCGTTCCATTCGCCGTAACCATTGGTATAGATGCGCCAACGTCCGTCGGTCAGCCGCATGATCGAACCGCCGTCGCTCCAAACCTTGCGGCCCGTGGCAATTTCGTCTGCCGGCTCGCCGGTAAGTTTTCCGAGATACCGCCACGTGCCGGGATCGCCGGTTTCGGAAACTATGAGGGCGGGATGCAGATAACGGCCATATTCCGGATAACTACAGACGAGACCGACGTAGCCAATCTCGTCATCGTGCATCACAAAGGCCCGGCTGAAGGCGCGGCGCGGCTCGAGTCCCGGCTTGCCGTCCATCCGTGACACGTCGTCAATCAAATCCGCCATGCGCAACACTACCTGAACCTCTCCCAGCCGATCCAGAGCGGGTCCGCGCCTTACGGCCAGGGCATCCACGGATTGGCTGCGATCGTCAACACCCCCGGCTTCCCGCGAAACGGCATGCCACACTTCGAGTTGCCCGTCACGCGCGGTCACCGACACATATGCGCCCAAGACCGAAGTTCGAACAAACGGTTCCCAGTGGCGAACAAATCGCGGCGGCTGAGGTTCGGCGCTAGAGGCTGCCGTGCCTGAGTCCGGCGAACGCATGCCGGCGCAGGCTCCGAACAGAACCAGCGCCGCCGCGCACAACAGCCGCAAGCCTCTCGTCAACGACGAACAGGCAGGACGGGATATTGTCACTCCGCGAAGTCGGGCTTCGCTACGAAGCACGAGACGAACGCGCCGAAAAATGGATGTCGCCGTTTTCTTGTGATTTATCATGATTCTCGCGGTTTGATTTACATTATGACGGTCACGCGACAAACCTTGCCGGATGAGTAAGGAAGGATACCGCCGGGAATTGGCTTGCCGTCGGCCACGATCCGGACCGACCCGCCCGACCGGCCGCGCGGATTCTCGACGGTCACTTCATACCAACAGCCCCGCAGACGCCTCTTCAACGAATAGGATTTCCAGCTTCGTGGAACGCACGGGCTCAATACAATCCCCTTCAACGTCGGCCGCATGCCGAGGATATATTCCAAGCCGACCGTATGCATCCAAGAGGCGCCGCCGGTCAACTAGGCAAGCTGGCCGTTCCCGAACCGCTCATGGTCCGGTCCGTAGACCCACGACGAAAACACGTAGGGCTCGTTGGCATAACAGTCCGCATTCTTCCCCGCCAGCGAGCATGGCAGGATGGAGCGATAATAAGCCCAGGCACGTTCAGCATTACCGAGCAGCGCTTCGGCCATCACGGCCCAGGTGTTGGCATGCAGAAAGATGCCGCCGTTTTCGCCGGCCCCCGGCGTGTTGCAGTTGAACGGAGTCTTGTTGTCCAGCATCTTAGTGAACGGCGGCGCAAACAGGCGGATGCCGCTCGCCGTCGCCAGGCGCGTCCGGACCGACTCCATTGCCTGCCGGGTCTTGATGGGATCGAGGGTGCCTGCTATCACGGCCCACGACTGCGCGTTGAGAAAGATTTTGCCCTCGCGGTTGGCCCGGCTGCCCATGACCATGCCCTTCATGAGCAGGCGCTTGAACCAGGCGCCGTCCCAACAAGCCTTGGAATTCAAGACCGCCGTGTAATGCCGGACTTTCTTGCCCAACCAGGGACGGGAAGCCGCGCGTCGGGCCACATTTAGGATTTCGTCCAGCAAACGGGCGGCATAGATGAACTGCTCAGCCACCATCACGCTCTGCACATTCCGGTAGGCCGACGAGAACAGCGTCAACATGTCGTTCCAGTCCACGTCAAAAATCCGAGGCAGTCCATCGGGACCGTCGTGCTCGCCGATGAACCGCATCCCGCGCATGAGATGGTCGAGAACGGACCCCTCCCCCGCGTCGTAATAGGGAACGAGCTCGTCGAGAATGGCGTAGTCACCCGTTTCGGCCAGATACCGGTAGACGGTAAAAACACCCCATAGAGCCCCATCAACGCGGGTCCATTCGGTGTCACCGGCCTGCATGGTCTGGGGGTTAACACCAGTGACGGTCTTGCCGCTTGCGAGCATCGTATGGTACAGTTTCAGTATCCGCGCGCGCGCCTCGCTCGGGAAAAAAGTGACGGCCGGCATCGCGTCCTGCATCGAGTCGCGAAAGCGCAGGGCATCGCCGGACCCCGTGTGGCGAGATGAAATAGACCGAGAGATATTGAACGTGACGCGGGTGTTATACGGGAACCAGGTGTTCAGCATCGCATTGAACTCGGGATCCGGCGTGGCGACCTGGGAGGCTGACAGCGTCGTTTCCCAGCCGCGGCGCAGGCGCGCATAGGCGCGGTCAATGACCGCCGGCGCCGAATATTTGCGGACCAGTTTCCGGCTCTCGGCAAGCTGTTCGCTGACCGCGTGAAGATAGGCGATCCGCCGGGTAGCGCCCGGCGGGATTACCAGTTCGTTTTCGAGCGCGCCGCACGAATAGCGTCCTCCGTCCCGCAGCTCCGACCCTGCCAGTCCGCGCTCCAGTCCGATGGGGTTGGCCTCGGTCCGCCCGGCGCCGATAAACGTGTCGCGGTCCACGTCGAAGCGCTTCACCTTTTGGGTCGAGGCAAAGATGCTCTTCCCGAAGAAGGGTGCCTCCCAGGCGAAATAGTCCACCACAACGCCGTTGGCGGCTTTGTCGAAATAGGCACGGTACTGGTTGCCGCACACCAGGAACGCCTCGGTATCCTTGGAGAACCCGTGCAGCGAGAACTCGACATACGTGTAGAGCTTGAGGCGCTTGGTCGCGCGGGTGGTGTTGGTCAGAATGGCATCCCAGATCATAACGTTGTCATCGGTCGGAATAAAGTAACGCAATTCCGCGCTCAGGCCGTCCTTGGAGGAGACGAACCGCGTGCAGCCCGGCGCATGCCGGCACTCGTAACTGTCAAGGTCGGTCATGACCGGGAAGAAGGACGGATTCCAGAGCTGCTTGCCATCCCGGATGTACAGAAAGAAACCGGGCGAATCGACCGGCAGCCCGTTGAAGCGATACCGGGTGAGCCGTCCGTGAACCGGCTCGCGGAACCAGGCCGCGCCGCCGGCGCCCTGGGAGATGAAGGCATAAAAATCCTTGCCCATCAGATAGTTGATCCAGGGGGCCGGCGTGCGCGGGTCGCGAATGACGAATTCGCGGGTCTGTTCGTCGAACCGCCCGTATTTATCGTAGGACATGCTCATTTCTCTTCTTCTATGTGATCCGGAATATCTCAGCGGCGTGCCCTCCAAGCACCCCGGATTGGATTTCAGGCGACAGATTGAGAGCATCCATTAAGAGCTTAATGGCCTTGAAAGGAATATGTCCGTCATTGGGCAGGGAATCGGAGCCGAACACTACCTTGTTCCAGTCAAGTCGTTGATGATGGGGCCTCCAATAGAACTCCGGCGGTTGACCGGAAGGCCCTCCGGAAGTGTCTCCGTAGACATTGCCATGATGGTTTAT
>JAGYMT010000023.1 GCA_018400335.1 Kiritimatiellia bacterium
CGAGGCGGGAAGGTGAGGCGGCATCATGCGGGGGATCATGTGCTCCAGCTGGCGATGAAGCAGGCGGTTAGCGCAGCCGGCGTGGAAAAGCACGCTTCCGTGCATACGCTGCGCCATTCGTTTGCAACGCATTTGCTGATGCAGGGAGTGAATATACGCGAGGTTCAGCGCTACCTCGGCCACGCGAGTGTGGAAACCACGATGATATACACCCACGTTGTCCGGGACCTCAATCCGCCGGCGGATAGTCCGCTGGATCTCTTGTTTCGCGGTCAGCGCTCACGGGAGGAGCGACGCGAGGCCGGGAAAGAATGAGGCGAGCTGGGCATAGGAGAGGCGGCATAGGCACAGTATCCCGGCGATGGCGATGATGTTGGCGATGAGCGAATTCCTGTCGTTCCCCGGCATTGACCTTCCTGTTGTTTGCTGGACCATGTAGGCTTGGTATGCCGCGCCTGCCGCGCTGAAACTCGTGGCGATGATGGCCGTGACAAGCCTTGCGTTTCCAGGTCGGCCCGGGATGAATCCCTCGAGGATCCCGCGCGGACCGTGCCCGCCGTCAGCCGGTTATGCCTGCATTGAAGAGGCGCCCGGCCGCCTTGGCGCCGTCGTGCCCGCACAGTACGAGAACATCATCGTTTTCGAGGATGACGGTATTGCCGTCGGGAATCAGCAACTGGTCGTTCCGGACCACTCCCGAAATAACGATTGAATTCTTGAAAAGCTTGTTGAGCTCACGCAGCGGCTTCCCGACAACCCGACTTCGCTTCTCAGCCTTGAAATACAGCACCTCGAGATCCACGTTGCGGAGCTTGAGCAACCTGCCTATCGGGGCGATATGAATCGTCTCCATGATCTTGTCGGTGGTGATCTTCTTTGGGCTTATAATATGGTCCAGGCCGAGGGATTCGAACAGCTCACTGTGTCGCCCGTCGTTGCGGATGGCGAGAACTTCCTTGGCGCCCTCGGCCTTGGCAAGCAGAGCCGACATCACATTGTCTTCGCTGTCCTTCGTAGCGGCTATGAAGAAATCGGCGTTGTCAACGTGGATTTCCTGGAGTTCATCGGAATCCGTGCAGTCCCCGTGCAGCACCTCGACGCCGTTCAAGTCGTAGGCGGCGGCCATGCCGTGTTCTTCAATCGGGTCAACGAGGATCACCCGCTCCACAAGGTGCTTGAGGGTTGCGGCAAGGTGCACCGCGATCAGCGAATCTCCGAACACTACCACCTTCTCGAGTTTCGCCGCCTCCCGGTTGACGAGTGACATGAAGCCGGAGAAGGACGCGGCCGGCATCACGGATATCATTTCATCGCCGGGAAGGAGCCGGGCGTCGCCTGTGGGAAGGACCGCACACCGGTCCCGGATGATCGCCGCAACGCGCATGGGCATGTAGCCGGGAAGTTTGTCAATATCACGCAGGGGCTGGTCCGCCACGGGCATATCGGCTGATATACGGTAGCCGCGGAGATAAACCGTGTCGCCCTGGAAATTGGCGGTCTGCGTGGCGCCGGGCAGCTCAATATGCTGCATGATGGATTTAACCACCTCCCGCTCCGGCTCAACGACCTGGGTCACGCCCAGGGTCTCGAGACTTATTCCCGACCCGGGATGATTGAACGCGCGTGAGCTCACCCTGGCCACCCTTTTGGGTACACCGAACTGCTTGGCGAAATGGCAGACGAGCAGGTTGATCTCATCAACCGGGGTAACGGCTATAATCATGTCGGCATTTGCGATGCCGGCCTTTTTTAAAACGGCCGGGTCGATCGCGGAGCCGGGGATGGTGAACATATCGAGCTTGCCGCTGGTTGCTTTGCAGCGCACGGCGTCAATCTCGATGGCGGATATCTTGTGGTCCTGATTGCTGAGCTGCTCGGCGAGACTGCTCCCGACAACTCCCATTCCTGCTATGATTATGTTCACTTGCCTGCTCCTGCGTGTTTCTCCTCCCGCGAAAGACGGTCTTCCAGCAACTGCCTTGCCTTCGGCGTTGTCATCAGAATGAGCTTCATGCCTTCCGCAAGAACGGTGTCCTCCGGGGGATTGAAAACCCAGGCATCGGCGTTCCGCAGCGCAAGCAGAAGCAAGTCGCGGCACTCGCGAAGGCGCAGGAAGGAAACGGGCTTTCCGCTGTAATAGCCGGGAATGGAAACCTCCTCGATCCGGAGATTATCCTGAGTGTCGCGCAACATGGTGTCAAGGAAAGACACTACGGCGGGACGAACCATCTCCGAAGCCAGCCTCATGCCCCCGATGAAGGCAGGTGAAACCACGGCATCGGCTCCAACCTTTTTCATTCGTTCGGCGTGGTGCGGGTCGCCGGCCCGCGCCACCACACGCGTGCGGGGATTGATCAGTTTCGCGGTCACACTGATGACCAGGTTGCAGTTGTTGTCGTTCGTGGCGGCGAGAACGCCGGATGCCCGCTCGATCCCCGCTTTTCTGAGCACTTCTTCGTCCGTGGCGTCACCCTGCAAGAAAGGAACGTCTTTAAGCCTTTCGTCGAGATCGTCGTGCGGACACTTGTCGAGCAGGACAACGGAGCGTTGCGTCCGGAGCAGTTCAAGGGCAATGTGGGTTCCAGTCTCACCCGCGCCACACACCAGGTAATGACCGGAGCTGTTTTGGATCTGTCTCTCCATGCGTCGTCTCCTGTATGTCTGCAGCAGGTCGCCCTCGACCACAAGCGCGGTCACGAGCGACACCGTGTATGCCATGATTCCAATGCCGCTGAAGGCGAGCAGCATGGTGAAAACGAGCCCCGCCCTGCTTCCTTCCACGTTGACCGCTTCACGATAGCCTATTGTGGTTATCGTTATAACCGTCATGTAAAGGCAGTTCAGCAGGGATTCCTGCCGTCCGCTTATCAGCCGGTAGCCGAGCGTGCCGACAACAAGAACCAGCAACAGCGCAAACCCGCTCAGAGCAAATCGTCTGAAAATGCGGTTCATAACATGCGGGCTGATCCGGACACCGACGGACCCTTTCAGCCGAGAGCTGAATTTACGGCCTCTGTCAGAGACTCCGCTTGCTGTACGCCCACGAATGTCTTGAACGGTTCCCCGTCCTTCAACACTACCAGCGTCGGAATGGAGCGAACGCTGAAACGCGCAGCCGTCGCCGGCGCTTCATCAACGTTCACCTTTGCAACGAGCGCCTTGTCGCCGATCTCCGAGGCAAGCTGTTCGATAATCGGGCCCTGCATCCGGCATGGTCCGCACCATGGAGCCCAGAAATCCACGAGCGCCACGCCCTGTTTGACCGCGGCATCAAATCCATCATCTTTCAATTCCTTAACGTCTCCAGCCATTGCTGCCCCTCCCGGTTGCCGGCGCCCGCCGTCCCCGCCGCGAAACCGCTCCCGGCGGAAATGAGACCACGAACATGTGCCTTGATGACTCCAGAAAGGCGTCATCAACTTAATCGGAAGGCTACCTCTCCCGCATGCCGGGGTCAAGTCCGATTTGGGCGCATCCAATAATTACATTGACACCGCCAAGTCAACTTGATATCAAGTAAGGAATATCCCGCAAGAAGAGAGAAATGAAAGGAACGGCTCTTTATGACAACGAGACAGGTTGAACAAGCATATGCCCTGGCAAAGGCCGCATACGCGGAGTACGGGGTGAATACGGACTCGGCTTTGACCAGGTTGGGACGGATTGCCATTTCCCTCAACGCCTGGCAGGGCGATGACGTTGTTGGCTTCGAGAACATGGATGCCGCATGCGCTTCCGAGATAGTGACCACCGGCAATCACCCGGGCCGCGCGCGCACGGCGAATGAGCTTCGGGCCGATCTCGACGAGGCAATACGCCTGATCCCGTGCAGGCCGCGCGTGAATCTCCACGCTTTCCACGCCGAACTCGGCACGAAGAAGATAGACCGGAACGAATACGGTCCGCGGCAGTTCTCCGGATGGGTGGACTGGGCCAAGTCGCGCAAGGCCGGGCTGGATTTCAACGGAACCTTCTTTAATCATCCGATGGTCAAAAACGGTTTCACCCTTTCCAGCCGGGATTCGAAGGTGCGCCGCTTCTGGGTTGAACATGGAATCGCCTGCCGCCGGATCGGCGCCTTCATGGGCAAACAGCTCGGAACGCCGAGCATTGTCAACGTGTGGGTGCCCGACGGGTTCAAGGATATTCCCGCGGACAGGAAGACCCCGCGCGAGCTGCTGGTTCAGTCGCTGGACGAGATGTTCAAGGAGCGGCTCAACCCGGTGCACGAGCTCGACGCGATGGAGGGCAAGTTGTTTGGAATCGGCGCCGAGAGCTATACGGTGGGGGCGCACGAGCTGTACCTCGCGTACGCCGTGGCCAACAGGAAGGTGCTCTGCATGGATACGGGTCATTACCATCCAACTGAATCCGTGGCCGACAAGGTTTCGTCCGTCATGTCCCAGCTCGACAGGATTCTGCTGCATGTCAGCCGCGGGGTGCGCTGGGACAGCGATCATGTTGTTGTCCTGTCGGACGATCTGAGGGAGCTTGCCGCCGAGATAGTTCGCGGAGATTACCTTGATCGCGTTCACATCGGCCTCGACTTCTTCGACGCAACGATCAACAGGGTCGCGGCCTGGGTTATCGGCGCGCGCGCGACCATGAAGGCGATGTGCATGGCCCTCCTCGAGCCTTCGGCGCTCATGAAGAAGGCCGAGGTAAGAGGGGATTATACCTCGCGGCTCGCCTTGATCGAGGAGATGAAGGGCATGCCGTTCGGCGCGGTGTGGAATTATTACTGTCTGAAGCACAATGTCCCGGCCGGCGGCGCCTGGCTGGAGGAAGTGAAAAACTACGAGAAACGAGTTCTCGCCGTTCGCGGCTGATGCCGGGAAGGAGAAATGGTGAAACATAACTTACTCAGTGAATTTAAAAAACCGGGCAGTCTGTATAGAAGCAAGCCGTTCTGGGCCTGGAACGGGAAGCTCGATGAGTCGGAGCTGCGCCGCCAGATTCGCGTGATGAAACGCATGGGAATGGGCGGGTTTTTCATGCATTCCCGGGTTGGCCTCGCAACGCCCTATCTCTCCGCCGATTGGCACAAGCTTGTTCTGGCCTGCGCGGAAGAGGCTAAGAAAAACGGCATGGAGGCCTGGCTCTACGATGAGGACAGGTGGCCGTCGGGAGCTGCCGGCGGACTCGTGACGCGCAACCCGAAATTCCGTCAGACCTCTATCGTTATGGAAAAGGAGTCCAACCCCGGCAAGTTTCGCTGGACGGCGGATATCCTTGCCGCCTTTACTGCTCGCGTAAGCGGCGAACAGGCGGCGGATGTTAAGCGCATCTGGGCCGGAAAGCGCCTGACGCGCCTGCCCGCCGGCCAGATACTTCTCGTGTTCCGCGTCGTCCGCGCGGATTGCAGTCCATGGTACAACGGGCAGACGTATCTCGACACCCTGAGTCACGAGGCTGTGCGAAAATTCATCCAGACTACTCACGATAGCTACAGGAAGAACGCCAAGCGCCACTTCGGCAAGGCCATCCCGGGCATCTTCACCGACGAGCCTAACTACGGAACCTGCTTCGGCGGTTCGGTTCCGTCAGCTCCGTGGACCACCAGCCTGCCGCGCGTGTTCAAGGCGAGGTACGGATATGACGTGATACACCACCTTCCAGAGCTGTTTTTCGACTTGGATGACCAGACGGTGAGCCGCGTACGCTATAATTACCACGATTGCATAACATTCCTTTTCGTTGACGCTTTTGCCCGGCAGACGGGCCAGTGGTGCGCCAGGAACGGTCTCCTCCACACCGGCCACGTGCTTGGCGAGGAAACGCTGGTCACCCAGACGGCGGCGGTCGGAAGCAGTATGCGGTTCTATGAGCATATGCAGGCGCCCGGCATGGACCTTCTCACGGAATATAGAAGGGAGTATCACACGGCCAAACAGGTGAGCTCCGCTGCGCACCAGTTCGGAAGGAAATGGCGGCTTACGGAAACCTACGGGTGCACCGGCTGGGATTTCTCATTTGCCGGACACAAGGCCCTGGGAGATTGGCAGGCGGCGATGGGTATTAATCTGCGTTGTCCGCATCTCGCCTGGTACACGATGGAGGGGCAGGCGAAGAGGGATTATCCGGCGAGCATTTCGTTCCAGTCGCCCTGGTGGGAATCCTACGGCAAGGTGGAGGATTACTTCGCCCGGATTAATCTGGTGATGACCCACGGGGAAGAGGTGCGTGACCTGCTCATGATCCATCCCGTGGAGAGCATCTGGACGATGTGCCGCCCGGGTTGGACCAATGACAAGAAGGTCGCGGCCTTTGATCAGGCTTTCGCCATGGTGCGCGATTCGCTTCTCATGGAGCACATTGATTTCGATTATGGCGACGAGGATATCATGGCGCGGCACGGCGCCGCCGCCGGCACGAAGAGCGCTCCAACGGTGGTGGTGGGTAAGGCGTCCTACAAGGCGGTGCTTGTGCCCCCGCTCGTCACGATAAGAAAGACCACGCTCGATATCCTGCGGAAGTTCCGCGCCTCGGGCGGCCTGGTGGTCTTCGCGGGCGAGCCGCCTGCTTACGTTGACGCCTCGGAGTCCGACGATGCAACAGCCTTGGCGGAATCGTGCGTCCATGTTCCGCCGCGCGGTCCCGAGATCGCGTCCGCTCTCGCGGCAACATGCCGGCGCGTGTCAATCACGAACGAGCGCGGAGCCGAGATTCCTTCAGCTCTCTACCTGCTGCGGGAGGACAAGAATGCGTGCTACCTGTTCGTCTGCAATACGGGCCATAAACGCTCGCAACTGGCGCCGGAACTGCGCGATGTGCCGGTCCGGCAGAGAAGAGAGGCTTTTCCGCGTGTGCTCATATCGGGCATCTCCCATTGCCTTGGCCACCCGCTGGAGCTGAATCCGGATACCGGCGAGGTTGCTGCCGCGGATGCGAAACGACGAAAGGGCCGCTGGGAAATCAGCACTTCCTTCTCCCCGCTTGGCAGTCGTCTGTTCATGATACCCAAACGGCGCGGCAAGTCCGCCTGCAAAAGAACCGTTCCCTTGCGCGAGGTGCGCCGGATACAGCTTGGCGATTCCCGCTGGCCCGTGGCGCTGTCGGAAGATAACAACGCTGTTCTGGACCGTCCTTCCTGCGCCATCGGGAAGGCGAAGATGACCGGACCGGAAGAAATATTGCGGCTGGACGCGATGGTCCGGGATAAGCTCGGGCTGCCTCGCCGCGGAAGCCGGATGGCTCAGCCGTGGACGCGGGTCCCGGGAGTTTCGAACAAGCGGATTCCCGTTGAACTGGTTTATGAATTCGAGGTCGAGTCGCTGCCGAAAGGGCAATTGTTCCTCGCTCTCGAGCAGCCGGCCCGCTACAGGATAGCGGTGAACGGGAACCAGTTGAACGCCGCTGCCGATTCCGGATGGTGGGTAGATCCGTCGCTCCGCAAGATCCCGATGGACCCCGCCATGCTGAGGCGCGGCGCAAACAGAATAGAGCTTTCGTGCCAGTATGACGAATCGCATTCCGGCCTCGAGGCTGTGCATCTGCTCGGTTCGTTCGGGGTCAGGGTGAAGGGCAATTCGTTCACGCTGGTTGATATGCCGTCCAACCTGCGTATCGGGGACTGGGTTCAGCAGAATCTTCCCTTCTATTCAGGCTCCGCTGCCTATCTCTGCGTCATCAAGCCGGTTCTTAAGCGCAATGAAAGGCTGTTCCTGGAAGTTCCGGCCTACGAGGGCGTGGCCGTGCGCGTGCTGGTTAACGGGAGCCCCGCCGGCGTGATAGCATGGGAGCCGAACGAGCTGGATATCACCGACCACCTGCGGAAGGGACAGAATGATCTCCAGGTGGAGGTGCTCGGGCATCGCAGGAATTCGCACGGACCGCTGCACCATGCCAATTCGCATCCCGAATGGACCGGGCCGGGCGAGTTTGTGACCAGCGGGAACAACTGGCAGGACGCCTGGCAGCTTGTGCCGTGCGGGCTCATGAAGGCGCCGCATCTGAGCGTGAGGCGGAGCTGATGGAATGAGAATTGTCTGCTCCACCAATATGCCGTTCGCCGCCGAGGCGTTCGGCAGGCTCGGGGAGGTGGAGATCCTTCCCCCCTCCGCCATCACGCGGGACTCCGTGCGCGGCGCCGATCTCCTGTGCATTCGGTCCACCACGCGCGCGGACCGCGCCCTGCTTGAAGGCACCGGCGTCCGCTTCGTCGGCACAGCCACGATCGGCACCGATCACATGGATACCGGTTATATGGACAGCGCCGGAATAGCCTGGCGCTCCGCGGCAGGGTGCAACGCCAACAGCGTTTCAGAATACATAACCGCCGCGCTTCTCTGCGTCGCCCGGCGGCACGGCTTCCGGCTGGAGGGAAAAACGATCGGCGTGATAGGAGTGGGAAGGGTAGGCAGGCTTGTCGTCGAGAAGGCCCGGGCCCTGGGATTACGCGTTCTCCGGAACGACCCTCCACGGATGGAGACGGAAGGCGGCGGCGATTTTCTCCCGCTCGATGAAGTCATCGCCGAAGCGGATCTGGTCACTCTGCACGTCCCGCTCACAAAGGCCGGGCGCCATTCCACGCTGCGCCTCGCCGATCGCGCGTTCTTCGGAAAACTTCGGACCGGCGGCGTCTTTATCAATGCCGCGCGCGGCGCCGTCACTGATTCGGACGCGCTGCTGGAGGCCATCGGCAAGGGCTCCGTCGCACACGCGTTCCTCGATACCTGGGAGGGCGAGCCGGTGTTCAGGACCGATGTCCTGGAACGGGTGGACATAGGCACGCCCCACATAGCAGGTCATTCGTTCGAGGGCAAGGTGACGGGAACCGTCATCCTGTTCCGTGAGGCATGCGGCTTTCTCGGAGTCCAGGCCGACTGGACCCCCGATTCTCTCATGCCCGAGCCGCTCGTGCCTTTCATTAATCTTGACGCCTCCGGAATGGACGATGAGGCCGCGCTCCACCAGATAGTGCGGAAGATCTACGATATCGAGGGCGACGATCAGCGCCTGCGCGCGGCGGCATCGCCCGATGATGAAATCAGGAGGAGGAACTTCGAGCAGCTCCGCCAGAAATATCCCGTTCGCAGGGAATTTAGGTTCACCCGGATCGAGCTCTCCAACGCCGGTCCCCGCCTGCGTGAAAAGATCACTGGTCTAGGCTTTCGTACGGCATGATTCATGTTGCATTAACCGATTGTCACAAAGCGACATACGGAAGTATAACATTCTAACATTCTGCAGAATGTTAGAATAACAAAGCCCGCCATTGCCCAATTGAGCCGCGCCGGTGTCACACGGCCGAGCCGCGCCAGTGAAGCTTCTGCTGCAGAACGGAGAAGAATTCGTAGCCGGGGAGGTGGACGAATCGCGCGCTTTTCGCGCTGCGCGAGATCAGTATCCGGTCGCCGGCGGCAAGAAGCTCACCCGTCTGACCATCAACCGATAGAAGCATGTCGCCCGAGCTCTCCGCGGCCACGGCCGTTATGAGCTTGTCGTCCGGCACCACGAGCGGACGCGCGCTCAGCGTGTGGGGGCAGATGAGGCTTATTACGAAAGCCCGCGAGTCCGGGTGCAGTATGGGGCCGCCCGCCGAAAGCGAATGCCCCGTGCTGCCCGTGGGCGTGGACACTATGACCCCGTCGCCCCGGGAGGACATCACCTCGGCCTCATCAATCAGGATATCCAGCGTGATGATCCGCGTCGAAGCGCCGCGCGTTATGACAATATCGTTCAGCGCCTGATAGCGTCCCTTCTTTCCGTCCGCCTTCTCGACGCGGCAGTCCGCCAGAGCACGCTCGCTGATGATGTAATCGCCGCTTGCCATACATTGCAGCGCCCGCCCGATATCGTCCTCCGAAACGCTGGTCAGGAAGCCGAGGCTGCCCAAGTTCACGCCCAGAACCGGGATAGCACGCCCCTTAAGCATACGAACAGCTTTCAACATCGTCCCGTCCCCGCCGAGGACAAGCAGCATGTCGGCTTCCGCGCCGTCGGGAACAGTCTGCTCAAGATCAACAATCTTCAGCCCTAATTTATCCGCTTGAGCGGGGAGGTCCGCCATCACGCGCGCGGCAGACGGCTTTTCATGGTTCGCGAATACTGCTATGGTTTTCATGATTTTCGCCAATGCGCAAGAAACTCCACGTTCCCCGCCGGCCCCTTGATGGGCGACTCGCACACACCCTGCCACCGCAGGCCGAGCTGCCGTTCGCCGAAATCCCGGACCCGCTCCACGACCGCCGCCCTGATTTCCGGGTCGCGGACAACGCCGCCCCGGCTGACCTCTTCGCGCCCGGCCTCGAACTGCGGCTTTATGAGTGAGATGAGCGCGGCTTTGTCCGATAAGATATCTTTAACAGACGGCAGCACCTTTGTCAAAGATATGAACGACACATCCATGGCGGCGAATTCGGGACGCTCCGGCAGGTCGCCCGGACGAAGAAGCCGCGCGTTGACCTTCTCCATCACGACCACCCGCGGATCATTCCTGAGCTTCCAATGGAGCTGCCCGCGGCCGCAATCCACCGCGTAGACTTTCGAGGCGCCATGCTGCAGCATGCAGTCCGTGAACCCGCCGGTTGAGGCGCCGACGTCCAGGCACACTTTTCCGGCCACATCAAGATGAAAAACATCGAAGGCATGTTCGAGCTTCTCGCCGCCCCTTCCCACGAATCTTTCGGCGGCGCGCACCTCCACGGCGCAGGCTGGATCAAACTGATGGCCGGGCTTCCCGGCCGGCTGTCCATCCACCCGCACGAGCCCGGCGCGTATAATGCGCTGCGCCTTCTCCCGGCTCTCCGCAAGCCCTCGCTCCGCGAGTAAAGCGTCAAGTCTCTTCTTGTTCATGCCAAGCACCTCGAGCATCCCGGCCAAGCGACCGTTTCCGAACAATGTGAGCGGATGGTTCAGTTCCTCTGTTTGAGCAATACCGCTTCGATGTCTCAGAACCTGCGCCGTGCGGGAAAGCGCATTTTAGGCGCTTATCAAAACGTCGCGTTAAGCCGCGGGCGAGCTAGCCTGCACGTATTGGCATTGTTGCCCTCGAACTCGACTCTAAACGCAAAGGACAGAAATGCAAGCGTGATCCATCGGCTACAACTCCTGGTTCGGTGGTGCACTCTTTGAAAGACGATCTATAATACACGGCGTAAGGAAATCGTTTGGATAGCATACGGTGGTAGCCGTGAATGATCGGGTGAATTCCGGCATAGAGTGCGAGAGAGTCAATATCAGAGAACAGGGAGTCAAAAAAGTACGCTCCAACACCCTCTCCCTGATTCTCGTAGAATAACTTTCCGGCGTGCAGGTCATCAATGGCTGAGGATAATACCTTGATCCTCATTCAAAACGTTTCCTCAGTTCCCGCTTGGCGATTTCCCAATCCACGATGCGTTCTTCGCCGCGAGAAACCCGATCTTCGGTTTCCCTGAGCACGTTCGCATGCCAAGTCGGCGACTCCACTTCGGCATCAGAAGTTGACAACGCCGCCCAAATGGCCTCCATCACCTGCAGTTTCTCCGTCCGAGACATCTGCTCAACTTGTTGTGTAGTTACCATAGACAATACCGTAATGATTCTTCAGTACGTAATCAATCATTCTTTCAGGGCCAACGGCACGGGTGATCGGATTTCGAGGCCGCCGCGGCCGAGAAATACGCTCCACCCGCTAGGCTCTGGCTTTTCGTTCTTGCTGTAGTCGTTCAGAGATCCACAGCTTGAGGGGTTAGGCTGCCTTGGAGTCTTTGATTTCCCATCCCGGAAACACAAGAACAGCGGGATGGCAGTGGAGAGCCTTTGCCAGGGTTTTCGCCCTTTCAACTCCAATTTTGATTCGGTCGTGTTCAATTCCCGAAATGGTGGATTGGGTAATGCCTGTAAGCTTGGCGAGTTCAGTCTGGCTGAGCTCTTGGAGTTCACGAATAATCCTAACCGATTCTCCCACTGAAACATCGATCATCTTTTTCGCTTTGACGTAGTCTTTCATTTTAATTTCCTCCGGTAATCGTGAGGTGTTATCTCAACGACCTGAACGTAGAATTTGTCTTTATTCAAACCATAGAAGCTCTTGCAAAACCTCTTCCAAACAAAGGCGGCAAC
>JAGYMT010000230.1 GCA_018400335.1 Kiritimatiellia bacterium
TAATTCCAGAGCACGCCCTTGGGTCTGCCCGTGGTGCCGGATGTGTAGAAAATCACGGACGGATCATCATCGTTGCAGGGCGGCTCGACCGGGTCGGAACAGCCGGAGGCGAGAAGACCGGAAAGCTCTTCGCCGCGGGAGATGATATGATTCAGCGAGGAAACACTCCGCAGGAGCGCCGAGCGGGCCGACTCGTCCATTGTTTCGGCGATCAGGACTATCGCCTCCGAATGCTTCAGGTAGCTCGGTAGCTCGTCCTTGATGCCCATGTCAAGCGGAACCGCCACCGCGCGCAACTGAAAGACGGCCAGATAGCACACGGCATAGTCAATACCGTTGAGCATCATCAGAGCAACCTTGTCGCCCTTTTCCACGCCCATATCCGCCAGGGAATTGGCCAATCGTAGAGAACGATTCCCGAGTTCCTCGAAAGTCACCGTTGTTTCCCCGCACGCAAACGCGGTTCGCGACCCATACCTTTTCGTGTTTTCCTTAAGAATGGCTGCCATATCCATAATGCACCCTCCTACTCGCCCTGCCGCCGCCAGCGGCGCTGGTTCCATGCCCACTGTTCAGGGTGTCGCAACACGTACGACTCCGTGATCTTCGTAAAAGCCTGCGTATTGACCGCCAGATCCTGTTTCTTGTCCCCGGTCCTTATCAGCTTCAACTCCTCGCTGATTATCATACTGTGGGTGTCGTCGGGATTTCTTATGATGAACATGGGCACCACGGCGGCCTCGGTGGTCAGCGCGAGCGAGGCAGGACCGGGCGCAGTCCACACGGGCAGACCGAAGAAGTCAACCTGCACGCCGTTCTTCTGAGGCTGATCGTTGAGCAGTACGAGAATCTCGTTCGCCGCCAGGGCGCTGTGGCACGCCTTTACGCATTGAGCATTGGGATGAACGTAGATCGTGTTCATGTCCTGATCCGTTCTCATCCTCTGGATGATATCCTCCACACCCTTATCGCGCATGGCCTTCACCACGCAGTTGATCTTGTAGCCCTCAATACCGAGCCGCCCGTGCAGGACGATGAAATTGCCGAAGTGAGCGGTCAACGCGATAACACCCTTCCCGCGGCTGAGCGCCTTTTCGAGGTGTTCCTTGCCCTCCAGAGTCACGAATTCTCTCATCACTTCACGGGGAGATGAGTCAACCCATACCATCTCGAATCCGGTTTTCGCGAAATCCTGGAATGAGGCTTTTGCGAGAGCCTTGATCTCATTCCGCGACTTGGTCTTGCCGAATACGATATTGAGGTTATGAAGCGAGCGGCGACGGTGGCTGCCCACGAGATAGTAGACGAGGATTCCCAACCGGCGCGCGAACGCCATCTGGGCCGGCCTCGACATGCCGCTTATCATGGACATCAAGGCACGGACCAGAACGGGGGTTATCTTTCCTCTAATAGATCTTACGACCTGGGTTTTTGAAAGCCTCACTTCAGCTCTCTCCTGGCGATTTTCCCGGAAGCGAGCTTCGGCAGTTCGTCCATGAACTCGATAAGCCTGGGCGTCTTGAAGGTGGGAAGGTGTTGCTGGCAATGAGCAACCAGATCCTCCCTGGCAGTCTTGCATCCCTCCTTCAGGGCGACCACGGCCTTGAGCTTCTCCCCGCGAATCTCGTCGGCCACTCCTATAACGACAACCTCCTTCACGTCAGGATGCCGCATCAGCACAGCCTCAACTTCCTCCGGATACACATTGAGCCCTCCGACGATCACCATCACCTTCTTGCGGCCAACGAGGAACAGATCGCCGTCCTCGTCCATCCGTCCGAGATCGCCCGTGTGGAACCAGCCGTCCTTCATAACGGACGCGGTCATCTCGGGGTCGCGGAAATACTCGACCATCACGACCCAGCTCTTCAGCACCACTTCTCCCGCTTCACCGGCAGGAAGCGGCCTGTCCTGCTCGTCAACTATCCTCATCTCCACCCAGGGCACGGCCTGCCCCACCCCGCCCGGCTTCAGCGTCTTCTCGAAATCCGGCAGGGTCGTTGGCGGAGCGGTCTCCGTGAGTCCGTATCCTCCGAAGATCGTCGCCTTGTCAAATAGCTTCTCAAGCCTGCCCGCGAGAAGCGGCGAACTCATAGAGCCGAATACAGCGATCCGGCGGACGGACGGAAGCGTGATCTCCTCGCTTCTCTTCAGTGACAGCACAGCCTCAAGCATGGCCGGCACGATGAAGAAGCAGGTTACCCGGTATTTCTCGATATTCGCGATGAACTTAACCGGATTGAACCGGTCCATGATCAGGAGGGTCGATCCGAACACGGCGCAGAACATCACGTAGGCTATGCCGGCCGAGTGGGACATCGGGATTGAGCACAGCTTGATATCCGAGGGTTGGATGAGGTTTCTGTGCCCCATGGCCTTTGCGCCGCCCCCGAGATGCCGGTAGTTCCAGAGCACGCCCTTCGGTCTGCCCGTGGTGCCGGACGTGTAGAAAATGACCGATGGATCGTCATCTGATATCTCCGTCTTGACCGGCGCATCTGAGCCGTTCCTGATGAGGTCAGCCACCTGCTCCTGCCTGAAGAGAACGTGCTTAAGCGAGCGCACCGTCCCCACCAGCGCGGAGTAATCCGAGTCGGACGATCTATCCGCAATCAGGCACTTGACGTCCGAATGTTCAAGGTAGCTCTTCAGCTCATCCTTTATCCCAACGTCGAGCGGCACGACCACTGCGCCGAGGCTGAAGAGCGCCATGTAGGAAACCACATATTCGACGCTGTTAAGCATCATCAGCGCCACCTTGTCACCCTTGCTGATCCCAAGAGCGGCGAGCCCGTTGGCGAGGCGCCGCGATTTAACAAGCAACTCATCGAAAGAAACGGTCTGGTCGTTGCAGATCAACGCCGTGTTCGACCCGAACTGTTTTGCATCACTCTCGAGTATTTCGCGCACGTTCATCCATGGATCTCCGCTAATTGTTGATTATCACTACCCGTTCTCCTTCTCGAACTCCTTCATGAACCCGACAAGCGCGTCCACGCCCGCGGGCGGGAAGGCGTTGTAGATGGAGGCCCGTATGCCGCCTACCGACCGATGCCCCTTGAGTCCCTTGAGACCTTTCTGCGAAGCTTCATCTACGAACTGCTTTTCGAGCGCCTCGGATTGCAGCCGGAAGGTCACATTCATGTCGGATCGGAATTCGGGCACGGCGGTGCCCTTGTAGAAGCCGCCGGCATCTATCGCATCATAGAGCTTGGCGGCCTTCTTCCTGTTCTGCTCGTAAAGGGCGGGCAATCCCTGCTTGAGCATCCACCGCGAAACGAGCATCATGATGTAGATGCTGAAGCACGGCGGCGTGTTGAACAGTGAGTCTTTGTCCACATAGGTCTTGTACTGCAGGAATTTCGGAACCCCGGCGGGCACGGTTTCGACGAGGTCCTTCCTGACGACCACCAGCGCGATTCCTGACGGACCAAGGTTCTTCTGGGCGCCCGCATAGATGAGACCAAAATCGTTGACATCGAACGGACGCGACAGGATGTCCGAGGACATGTCCGCGACGAGCGGTGCCGAGGTCTTCGGAAACACCTTCCACTGCGCCCCGGAAATCGTCTCATTCGTAGTGATGTGCGCGTAGGCAGCGCCGGCGCTGAACTTCAGTTCGTCATCCGACGGCATGCGCGTGGGTATATCGCTTCCGCAATCGGCGGCGATGTTCACGGACCCTATGATCTTGGCCTCCTTGACTGCCTTTCCCGCCCACTCACCGGAGTTGACATAGTCCGCCGTCCTGCCGGGTCCGAGCAGGTTCATCGGAATCATCGCGAACTGCATGCTCGCGCCGCCCGGAACGAAAAGTACGGCGTAGTCGTCCGAGCATTTAAGAAGCTTGCGGAAGTTGGACACGGCTTCCTGATGAACGGCATCGTATTCCTTGCCCCTGTGGCTGCTCTCGAGGATTGACATTCCCGAGCTCTTGAAATCAAGCAGTTCTGACTTGGCTTCTTCGAGCACTTCAAGAGGAAGAGTCGCCGGACCTGCGTTGAAATTGAATACTCTCGACATATCCATCTCCTTTACCGAGTTGTTATTTGGTTTCAAGGGTAACCTTCGCTTCGCCCTGCTTGCGCGTAC
>JAGYMT010000231.1 GCA_018400335.1 Kiritimatiellia bacterium
GGCTCTCCGAGCACGCCGTTTTCTTGATATTCATGGGGTTTTCAAACAATCAGGCACTAAACGCTTAAGTCAGCCCGCCACCGGTCACACGGCGGCATGTTTTATTGCGAGCAGATCCTTCATGACGCCGTTCACCGGGACATTGCCGGAAAGGCCGAATGCGTCGTGAAGGGTCTTATATATCTTGTAGAGCGTCCGGTAGGTTTCAACGCTGCCGGGATCGGGCTGAAAAACCTTCTCGCGCACTCCCGTCATAGCTTCCACGGCTGCATCAATGCCTGGATGCATCCCGGCCGCCACGGCGCCGGCAATGGCGGCGCCGAGCGCGCAAGTTTGAGCCGAGCGCGAAATCAGCATGGGGCGGTTGAGCACATCAGCGTAAATCTGCATGAACAGGTCATTCTTCTCCGAAATGCCGCCGCAACAGACAACCCTCTCGATCGGAATCCCGTATTCCTCGATGCGGTTGATAATCGTCAGCGCCCCGAACGCGGTGCCCTCCAGCAGCGCCCTGTAAATCTCCGCCTGCCCGGTGTGGAGCGTCATCCCTACGACGAGGCCCGTCAGCCGGGGATCAACGAGAATGGTCCTGTTGCCGTTGTTCCAGTCCAGCGCCATCAGCCCGCTGGCGCCCGGCTTCATTCCGCGCGCTTCGTCCGTCAACTTGATCTGCAGAGCGTCATCACCCTTGCAGACGTATTTAACGAACCACGCGAATATGTCGCCCACCGCCGACTGGCCCGCCTCGATTCCCACGTATCCCGGCAGGACCGACCCGTCAACGATCCCGCACACCCCTGGAATATCCGGAACATTGTCGGTGTTGCGCGCAACCATGATATCGCATGTTGAAGTCCCGACGATCTTCACGAGCGTGCCCGACTTCACGCCGGAGCCCACCGCCCCGAGGTGCGCATCGAACGCCCCCACGGCCACTGGGATACCGGGCTTCAGCCCCGTCTTTGCCGCCCACTCGGCGCACAGCGTCCCGGCCTTGCGGTCAATTGCAAAAGCATCGGCGGGCATCCGCTTCCGGACGGCAGCCAGCTTGGGATGGAGCGAGGCGAGGAAATCCTCGTCCGGCATGCCGCCCCAAGACTTGTTGAACATCGCCTTATGGCCCGCGGCGCACACGCCGCGCACCACGTCCTCCGGCCGCTTTACGCCGCAGAGCGCGGCGGGAACGAAGTCCTGCAGTTCGATCCAGGAATGCGCCGCATCGAAGACCGGCTCGTCAACGGCCAGGCAATGCCACAGCTTCGCCCAGAACCATTCCGACGAATAGGCGCCGCCGCATTTCGCGAGATACTGGGGGCGCATCCCGGCAGCCGCCTCGGTGATCGCGGCGGCTTCCTTGAACGACGTATGATCCTTCCAGAGCCATGCGCAGGCGTTCAGGTTGTTCTTGAATTGATCGCGGAAAGCAATGGGCTCGTTATTCTCGTCAACCGGAAGCGGCGTGGAGCCGGTCGTATCCACGCCCAGTCCGCCCACGTCTTGAGCGTTGACACCGGCGCGCTGCTTCGCATCAGCCAGGGCGGCAACTATCACGTCCTCAAGCGTCCGCAGGTAGTCGGACGGTGACTGCCGTGCGAGATTATGATCACGCTCCTCGAGCAGGATGCCTTCCGCCCCCGAAGGATACCTGGCAACGGCTGTGCCGGCCTCCGATCCGTCGGACGCGTCAACCACGACCGCGCGCACCGAATTGGTTCCGAAATCAATACCCATCGAATAAGATTTCTTCTCTTTCATGCGCGTCTCACGTTCATGGAATGACAACAACCTTCAGCGCCCCGAAGGACGGATTGGACTGCACCTTCACCGCCTCGTGGAAATCATCAAGACTGAACTTATGTGTCACGAGCGGCCGGCCGTCAATTTTGCCGGAGACGACCAGATCCCGCGCGGCCAGGTACTCCTCGTTCGATGAACTATTCGCGCCGTGCAGATTGAGCTCGAAATAATGGATTTTATTCAAATCCATCGGCTCCATCGGGTCGGACTTGGGCATGCCGGCGAAGACGGAAAGGTGCCCGGCGCGTCGGAGAACACTCATGCCCGTTGTGACCAGGGATTTAACGGAGGCCGCGACGACCACGGCATCAACCCCTCGTCCCCCGGTGGCTTCTTTCACCCAATCCTCGGGGCTGTTCTCCGCGCTGTTCACAAGGTCATCGAACGGAAGACCCAGCTTCCTGATCAGCTCCAGGCGCGGCGTTGAAACATCCATGATTGTAACGCGCCGCGCGCCGCGCGCGCGCGCAACGAGCCCGTTGAGCACGCCGATTATCCCGCCGCCGAAGATCACCGCATGCTCGATCTTCTCCATCGGAATATACTTCATGCCGTTCACGCAGCAGCTCAGGGGCTCGATAAGAGTCCCCGTCTCCGCCGGGAGATCGTCCGGCACGGATATCAGGCATCCCTGCTCCACCGCGCGCCGGGGCATCAGCGTGTACTCGGCGAACCCGCCGTTGAACTGGTAGCCCATCGCGATAAAGCCCTTTTCGCAAAGGTTCTCGCGATGGATCGCGCACATGGGGCATTCTCCGCAGCCTATCACGGTCTGCACTATAAAGCGCTGCCCTTCGCGTACATCCTTGACGCCCTTTCCCACGGCAACGGCAGTGCCGGTGATTTCGTGTCCCACAATACTGACATCAACATGCTTCTCGCCGGACAGCACCCGCTGGTCTGTGCCGCACAGCGCGCATGCCTCGACCTTGAGCAGAACCTCGCCTTCGCCCGGCGCCGGTGTGGGGACTTCCTCTATCTCAATCACCCCCGGCTTCTTTATAACAGCAGCCTTCATCCAAACAAATCCTTCCCTTAAACACCAACCGCAGCGCGCCAGAGCGCCGGCGATCGCTACATCGGCATATTCTGCCAATCCCCGTGCTGTTCCTTGTCCTTGCCTGAGGCGTTCTCCGGGAGAACGATCTCCCGCACGAAAACCCGTATTGCGCCCATTTCCGCTATGCCGAGGCTGTCCTGCATGCTCTCGCGCACCCGCTGCTGGATGGCCTGCGAAAGCTCCTGAAGCTTGGCGCCGCTCTTAACCGCCATATCCAGCTGAACCGACTTGTCCTTTGAACTCACGGCTGCGCGCAGACTCACGACTCCGGCGAACTCGTCGCCCAGCCGTGAAAGAAGCGAGTTGATTGCGCTCACGCTCACGCTCACGCGCCCGCCTTCGCTCTCATAGGAAACCGAGCGCTCCTTCTTGGCCCCCGGGATGCATGACAGCCAGTACACAATCACCAGCAGCACGAGCACGACGCCCGCGACCATCCTCATCGAGCGATCCGCCAGCAACGAGGTGACCAATCCGCACTCGAAATTCAGACAGCCCGCGATCAGCCATGCGCCGATAACGAGGACTATCACCCAGAAAAGAAAACTAAGAAAACCGTGCAGTACTTTCATGCCGACTCCTCCGAATCATTTTTAGACGGCGCGCCAACGTTCTGGACAATGACGTTGACCGTCTTCACCGTTTTGCCCGTTGTATGCTCGACACCTTGCCTGATATCACTCTGAACCTGCCAGACAACGTCGGGAATGCGCACGCCGTGAGCCGCCGTGATTCTGAGCCCGATGCTCACGTTGCGTCCTTCCATCTCCACCTTAATTCCCGCGCCGGCCTGCGATTGCCCGAAAATCCCGGCAACGCGCTCAAGGAACGTGGAGCATAGCCCGGCCACGCCCGGCACGTTCATCGCGGCGTTTCTCGCTATCATCGCGATCACACCCTCGCTGATCTGAACGGCGCCCATCTCGTTTTCCGATCCCTCTTCCGGAGCGGGCGCATCGGATTCCGGCCCGGCATCCGCTTTAACGTCCTTCTCCATCTCAGCCGCATCTTCTTTCATTTCCGTGTCACTCATATTATACCCCCGCGTCATCACCGCCGTTCTGTCAAAGCTGACAGTACGTTTTGTCGTCTAATTCTCTTTGTTGCAAGGGTTTAGCGGCATTTTCGCCTTCTCCCCCGTTTTTCAAGACACTTAAACGCCACACTTAGTCGGATACACTTCGTCGCCACTCAGCAATTGTAATTATGGCCGTACCCCCCGCGACCCCGCGCT
>JAGYMT010000232.1 GCA_018400335.1 Kiritimatiellia bacterium
GGAGAGCCTCGATCCGCAAGGTCTCGCCATTGGGCGTTGCGACAACCCCAAAGCGGTAGTCTTTGTTTTCCACCAGGCCAAACGAAGCCATCAGACTCGACATGTTGTCCGTGGCACTGTAGTCGATGGAATCCGCCGTAACAAAATCATAGACCGGCAGGGTCGCTTTGGTGGGTGTGAAGCCGTTCGCGATCTTGAAGTCGAGCGTTCCGGCGATCGAGGCCGTGCCGTTCGTGATGGCGATCCGGTCGCATCCCATCGCGTCAAATTTGAACGCCATGGTTCCGCTGGTTGCATTAACCAGGTTGGCGTTACTGACGACGAGTGTCCCGATGCTCGATCCGACCTCCATCCACTGTTCGTTGCGAACGGTGGCCGGGGCTGTGCCCAAACCGCAGATCGTGCCGTTCGCCTGCATGATGCCGCGGTTGGTCATCGTCCCGCTAAAGTCGCCGCCGCCCAGCGTGATCGTGCTGTTGTCCAGCACCAGCGTGTTGGTGGCTCTGCCGGAGATCGGGCTCCGAACCAGGACCGCCCCGTTGCTGACGCTCATCATCGAGCCGTCCCGCAGCCTCAGCCGCCCGGGTCCCACGCTGGTATTGCCTACGAACACATTGGCTTCCACGATCAACCGGGATCCGGCATCGACCGTGACATCGCCGCCGTACGACCCCTGGCTCCCGAGTGCCGGCGACCAAAGAGTGCTGCCCAGAGTCAACTCGCGCGCGAGCCACGTGCTGTTGGTCAGGATGTTCACCCGGGTGGTGGTGTAATCGCCCACAAGGACACTGGCCGAGGCCCACCCGGCCCAGGAATCCAGTGTGCTCCCGTTGCGAATCGTGATCTCGGTCAGCGCATCCGCGGCAGACACGAGCCGCGACCCCAAAAAAGTCGCACCCCCATACGTGATTTTGGCGCCGTCGGCCACCGTCACGATCCCGCCCAGCCCCCCATGAAAGTAATACCGGCCCGAGTACAACTCGGCGGTGGGACCCAGCACGTTCACGTAGGCGTACCTCGTGTTGAGATGGTCGTTGAACGTCATATGAAACTGACGCATTTTGGCGTTGGTGATCGTGAGGGTGCACCAGGCCGCGGGCGTACCTTCCACCCTGATCACCATGGGATAGTTGCCCGCGTACAGGTCGCCCTGGCCGGCGCTGCTGGTCACCGTCACGTTGGCGTTGCTCATGTAGAACCCGCCGATGGCGTTCCAGGTGTTTCCCGCCAGGTCGAAAGTCACGTTGTCATCCATAACCAGAACCTGCCCGTTGTTTTCGGCGCCGGTGAACGTCACCGTGTAGCCGGCCTGCTGGTTGGTGAAGAACACCGACTCGTTG
The DNA here is from genome assembly GCA_018400335.1 of Kiritimatiellia bacterium. The sequence goes on from JAGYMT010000232.1 coordinate 1,341, forward strand.
TTGGCAGTCGGTTTGGCGCCCGCGCTCCAGTGGTTGATGTTATCGAAGTTGCCGCTGAAGACGGCCACGTGGACGTTGGTGCCCCAGTAGTTGCTGCTCTGCGCCCGCGCATCACGCCCGCCGAACGCGATCAGCACCACCACCATGCCAGCCATAACCCACCCTGCTCGATTTACTTCCATCGGTCGTTCCTCCCCGGTTGAGATTCTTAATAAACGTCCATCCAAACCAAAGAAGCCTCCTTACGAAGGACTATTTTCCACTTTCCGGCGCCGTCCGGCAACCATAATCCTGTGACTATTCAAGCGTGTCACAGTCCTTCGATAAGCTCGGCAAAACTCTCCGTCTTGGCATTGGCACGCGTGATCGAAATGTCCTGCCTGAAGAGCGGATCGATCGGTAGATGCGGAAGCGATTTCACCGCACTCTGCTTGATTTTCGCAATCCGCGCTGCGGAAGCGCCGCGCTTCTTCGCCGCCTTCACCTGGCCCTGTGCTTTCGAGAGAGCCAGAAGAAGACGCGCGCGCGCCACCAGCCTGTCCACGAGCGACTGCGCGGAAACGGGAAAGGCAAAATTCGGTTTCCAGCCCCCGTGGATCTTGATGGTTTTCGCACGTTCGACAACCCGTGCGAGCTTCGCATTATAGGCGGGCGTACCGAAATCGCTGGGCCGCGGGAGAAGATGGAGCACTCCATTTTCGCAGACATGATACAAATCCAGAACCGCCTCGGCATTCGCGGGTCCGAATCCGGCGACACAAAACTCGCGTTCGATCTCCGCCAGGGGTTTGCGGGGATTCCACAATTTCTGCGCCCCCACATAGGAATTGATCACATGAGGCCAACCGTGGGACGTCAACTCCAACGTGTGAGACCTGACTTGATCGCGAGCCTTGTCCGGGTAAGCCCCCAGCATCTTGTCCACCGATTGCATGGTAAACCAGTAACTGTTGGACATTTCCATGTCGGTGATGTACCAGCCCCAAATGTCCACCGGCCGACCGGATGCCGCAACGACATCCGCCTGGCTCTCGTTGTAGACCCGGTTGAGCGCAATTCCTACCTCGCGCGGCATGAACGTCGCATCCAGGAACCGGGCCCCCTCCGGAACGGGCGATCCCTGCTCCGACTGAACGTACTCCTTCGTATCGACTCCGCCAAACATCGGCTGGTAGTCCGACAACTCGGACTTGCGGTAACAGTAGGCCTTCGATCCAGCGACGGAATCTTTGATGGAACGACAGTAATTCAACATGTCAACCTTGGTGGGGTAATAGGCCCAGAAATGAGGATTGGCCCAGGTGCTGAAGGATGCCTGCACCCTCGGATTGATCTTCCGAAACGCTTTCAGATAAGCGGTCGTGATCCGCTGCGGCGTCTTGTAATGATCGCAGCCGTCTCGCGTACAGCCACCGGGATCTCCGATGTGGATCGAAAAGTGATCCATATACGGACCATAGGCTTTGACGATGTCTTTCATGTAGCGCCGCATGATCCGGTGTTCGCCCGGATGGTTCCAGGAGTGGGTGGTCCCTTCCGCAAACAGGCTATCCCCCCAGTGAAACAGGGACGTATACAGATGAAAGCGGCGCGCCGCCTTGAAGAAGGTCTGGACACTCGCGCGAATGCGCGCCAGGTCTTTGTCGTCCAGCGTGTATCCCTTGTACTGGCCCAGCCCGTATCCCCGGTACTCGCCCGTCTGAACGCCATTGAACCCGAACTGCCAGAAGAGCTCCGGGTACGCGCGAATCCGATCGCGCGTCCAGGTTTCGTAGTCGCAATCCTTGAGCGGCGATCCGAATGGAATCTGTCGCCTGGCGGAATTCCCCAATAAGAACAAGCGCAACGCGATGAAGGGATCGTTCTCTTCCCTGCCCTCCGCAAGCCACAGGCGCTTGCCATCGTTGACGATTTTGCAGGTGAACCGGGCCACAGCGGCCCGAACGCCGGCAATGGATTTGCCGACCAGAATCACGACCGGATGCTTGTCGTCGGCGCCAACATCCAGCAGGTAGGCTTCGTCGCGGCAGCCGATCCCCAATCCCGGCGGCAGCGCCTTGTACTTCACGTCGGCCAAGGCGCTTTCGGCGGCCAGAACAATCTGAAGTCCGGCATAGTCGCTGCTGACTTGCCTGACCGGCCCTCGCATGACAACGCAGTTCCTCTCCTTCAGAAACCTTCTCAGGTAGCTCGCCATCTCGATGATGGGCTTATTAGACTCCGGACACACGATCCGTATGGGACGCCGGGCAGTGCCGCCGATCCGGCGGAGTTTCCGACCACATTGGGTGGTTGTAGCCATTTCCTTTTTCATCCTCCTCATTTTCGCCGCGAGCCACGCATGATCTCCGGGGCAACGGCGGACAAGTGCCGCCATTTTGTCGATATGGGTGGCCTGTTCAGTCCCGAGTGCACCCGCAGCGCCATTCTGACTTCGTCAATGATCTCTTCGCCCAAGGCAACGGGTTGCCGCTATGCCAAGCCCTGCCCGGTCGCTAGCGGATCCATAAGACTGTTCCTTTTTGGGGCGGAAACGTGAGAAAAACAACCGTTCCCGCAGTCCCAACGTCTCCGTACCCGAGCCCGACCGGCCGACCCATAGCTATTTCTCCCGATACAAGACCACCGGCCCCATCAGGCCGCCGGTGCCCAGCTCGTTGAGATGATGCCGCTCGGCCAGGATGGCGAACCGGTTGTCGCCCACCCGGAGCGCGGCGGTGATATCGAACATAGC
>JAGYMT010000233.1 GCA_018400335.1 Kiritimatiellia bacterium
CAACATGAACACGCAGGACATTCTGGATCTGAAAGATAAGGCGCTCGCGGAGTGCGGGGGCGCAGGCTCGCCCGACGAGATCGAGGCGATACGGATAAGATTTCTCGGACGCAACGGCCTCCTGCAGGAGATCATGAAGGGCCTGAAGGACGCCGAACCCTCCGAGCGCCCCGCTATGGGCCGCGCAGCCAATGAGCTTAAGAAGGAGCTCGCCGCCGCCCTGACAGCGCGCCGCGGCGCGCCCGACGCCCCGAAAGGCGGCAGCGCTCCGGCTTTCGACTATACGCTGCCCGGCCGCTGGCGCGGACGCGGCGCGCGGCACCCGATAAACGCGATCATCGAGGAGGCCGTCCGCATCTTCGCCTCTCTCGGCTTCACGGTTGCCGACGGGCCCGATATCGAAACCGAGTATTACAACTTCGACGCGCTCAACACGCCGGCGGATCACCCGTCCCGCGACACGCAGGACACTTTTTGGCTGGAGTCCGGAGAGCTGCTCCGCACGCAGACCTCCCCCGTTCAGATCAGGGTGATGGAAAAACAGCGGCCGCCCGTTCGGATCATCGCGCCCGGCAGGTGCTACAGGCGCGACACCACCGACGCCACGCACAGCGCCAACTTCCACCAGATCGAGGGACTGTACGTTGACAAAAACGTGTCCATGGCCGACCTGAAAGGCGATATCACCTATTTCGCGCGCAAGATGACGGGGCCGGACGTGAAAGTGCGGTTTCGTCCTCACTTCTTCCCCTTCACCGAGCCGAGCGTGGAATACGATTTCTCCTGCCACGTGTGCAAGGGGGCAGGGTGCAGGGTGTGCAAGAACAGCGGCTGGATAGAAATTTCCGGGGCAGGCATGGTGCATCCCCGCGTTTTCGGGTTCGTGGGCTACGACCCCGAGAAGACCGCCGGCTACGCGTTCGGAATGGGCGTGGAGCGGATAGCTATGATCAAGTATGGCATCAATGATATCCGCCTGCTTTACGATAATGACGTACGCTTCCTGGAGCAGCTCTCATCATGAAAGCGCCGCTAAACTGGCTGAAAGAATACGTGGATATCGAGTGCACGGCCGGGGAACTGGCCGAAAAGCTCACCTTTTCCGGTCTCGAGGTGGAGGGGGTTGAGTTCTACGGGTCCGACTTCAAGGGAATCGTCGCGGCCGAGATCCTGGATTTTGAGCCGCATCCATCGGCGGAAGGACTGCTCGTTTGCAGCGTGTTCGATGGACAGCGCGAGCTGAAGGCGGTGTGCGGCGCGCATAATTTCGCCGCGGGCGACAAAGTTCCGCTCGCCGCAGCCGGGACCAGCCTGCCGGACGGCCGCAAGATAGAGCGGATCAGTATCGGCGGCACGGAGTCCGAAGGAATGCTCTGCGCCGAGGACGAACTCGGCCTTTCGGAAGATCATTCCGGCCTCATGCTGCTTCCGCGCGAAACTCCGGCCGGCACGCCGCTCGCGGAGATAACGGGGCCGCCCGAGCCGGTGCTCAACATCGAGGTCACCCCCAACCGCGGCGACTGCCTCAGCATGATCGGGATCGCGCGTGAAATCGCGGCTCTGTACGGCAGCAAGCTCAAGCTGCCCGAAACGGGTTTTCACGAAACCGCGCGGCCGGTCGGAGAGACCGCGAGCGTGCAGGTTGAGGACCCGGAGGCTTGCCCGCGCTATACCGCCCGGGTTGTGTCCGAAATCAAGCTCGCCGCCGCCCCGGCCTGGATGCGAAGAAGGCTTCTCCAGTGCGGGATCAGGCCGATCAACAATGCCGTTGATATCACAAATTACCTGATGATGGAATGCGGTCAGCCGCTCCACGCGTTCGACATGGCTTGCGTGAAAGAAGGCAGGATAATTGTCCGCCGCGCGAGGGCCGGCGAGCCGATTACAACGCTGGATGATACTGTCCGGAATCTCACGCCCGAAATGCTCGTCATTGCCGATTCCGCGGCGCCAGTTGCGCTGGCGGGCGTAATGGGCGGAGCATCGAGCTGTATTTCGGCTTCGACAGGAACGGTCCTGCTGGAGAGCGCATGCTTCAAGCCCGCCCTGATCCGGAAGGCCTCGAAACTGCTCGGGCTGTTCTCCGAGTCCTCGCGCCGGTTCGAGCACGGAGTTGACATAGAGATGGTGGAATGGGCAAGCCGCCGCGCGGCGGCGCTGCTCGCCTCCATCGCCGGCGGCTCCGTCGCAAAAGGGGTTATTGACGTTTTTGCACCCAGGCCGGAGCTGAAGCGAATAACCTGCCGTTTTGACCGAGTCCGAAAACTGCTGGGCATCGAGATTACCGGCAGCAGGATTACGGACATTTTTAAGGCGCTGGAGCTGGAGGTCGCGGAAAGCGGCCAGGAGGGATGTGCTGTCACTGTGCCAACGTTCAGGCCCGATCTGGAAGGCGAGGCCGATTTGATCGAGGAAGTGGCCAGGATTCACGGGCTGGAGAAGATTCCCGGCTCGGCATCCAAGTGCACGGTCGTTCCCGATGCCGACGATGCACGAAGCCGCGCTGTGATGATCTGCCGCTCGCGCCTATGCGGTCTGGGGGTCACGGAAATCGTGAATTACAGCTTCCTTTCGGACTCGCTGCTGGACCTGTTCGATTCCGGGGACGCCGCGAGGCGCGTGATCCTGCCCCGTCCCATCAGCGCGGAACACTCGGTTCTGAGGAATTCGCTCCTTCCCCAGCTCGGTGATACGCTCAGGCGGAACTGCTCGCGCCAGACGGAGGAAGCGGCGCTGTTCGAATTGGGCAGGGTATTCTTCAAGGATGGAAAACGGCTGCGCGAGGAGGAAAGGCTTGCCATGGGAATCATGGGCCCAGTCGGCCGCGCCGGGCTCGACAAGCGCGCGACACCATCCGAAGAGGATATGTTCCTCTGGTTGAAGGGAATATTCGAAGGGCTTTGCGAATCCTTGGGGCTGATTCAATCCCCGAACGGAGGCGCCGGCTCAGGCATCAGTTACACGATTATGGCCCCCGATGCACCCGCCCGGAAGATATTTCCGGCCGCGTGCATGGAAGAGGACCGCTCCGTTGCGATCCTCGTTGACGGCAGGGAAGTCGGGGTGATCGGTCTTTTGAAACAATCCATACGCGGCGACTGGCGACTGAGGATGCCGGTGGCGCTGCTGGAGGTTACGCTGGAACCCCTTCTGCAAAAGGTGTTTACCACCAAATCCGCCGCCCCGCTGCCGGTCTACCCGTCGGTGCGGCGCGACGTTGCATTGGTGGTTGACCAAGCGGTCACCCACGAGAGCGTGCTGTTGGCAATCAGGAAAATAGCGCCAAAAGAATTGACAGGCACGGACCTTTTTGATATCTATCATAGTAAAGATTTGGGAAGGTCCCGCAAAGGCATGGCCTATTCCCTTGAGTATCGTTCATTGGATAGAACATTGACGGATGATGAGGTTAATGAGCTTCATGCCGCCATCAAGACGGGCATAAAGACTGAGTTGCATGCTGAAATCAGAGAAGGTTGAAGAACGGGAAACGGCCGGTGCGTTTTCCCGCTGTTACTAGAACTAGAGGTTGATCGTGGAAATTGTTAATGACTGTTTGAGAAAGCAGTTGGCTATGATAGCTGACGCCTGCGTTTTGTGCGGTTCGCCGTGCGAAGCTCCTGTTATGCGCGAGGAGATGTTGTTTCTATCTTCCGGACGCCGGGGAAGAGCCGGTTTGTTCACGGCCCCCTTTCCCGGGCTCCTGCCCTTGATTGCCATGGCGGGGGCGGCAGTCTCAATGGTCATTGTTCTTTTACAGTAAATCTTCTCAATCTGACCGGCGCGGATTAATCCGCGCCGGGGCATCCGGTCAAAAAGAATGCCCTGCTTGGTGCGTGGTACGGACCAAGGCGCTCTGGCCCTTAGTTACAGATTCGGGGAGCCCGATACGGATGGCGCCCATATGCCCGCAAGGGACCTGGAACCCATTCGATAAGGCGCCCACTTGGTGTTTTCGGAACAGAGCAGGAGTCCGTCACGGCTGAAGCGGGGTATTCTTTTTTTTTGCCGGAGGCCGCGACGTGGATCTTTTTGACCAGTCTGTACC
>JAGYMT010000234.1 GCA_018400335.1 Kiritimatiellia bacterium
ATCAATTTTGCGCTTATCGAAATCCACCTTCGCGACGTGCACTTTAACGCGTGTCCCAAGGGCGTACTTCTGCGATCCATCTTTCAGCGATCCGCTCTTTTCGTCGAAGCGGACGTAGCTGCCGGAGATGCTTGAAACCGGCACGAGCCCCTGCAGGCCCAGCTCCGTGAGTTCCACGAACATGCCGAAGTTGCGCACGTTGACCACGATGGCGTCGTACTCGATCGGTTTCCTGTCCCGGATCTGCTGTTCCAGGAACCTGTATTTCTTGATCTCCACGAGCGTCTTCTCCGCCGTCTCCGCCACCTGCTCGGTCTTCGACGACTGTGCGCCGATGGATTCGAGTTCCGCGTGGCCGTAGGGGGTGCGTCTGCCGGACAGAATAGCGGCGAGAATCCTGTGCACGACGAGATCCGGGTATCGCCTGATCGGCGAGGTGAAGTGCGCGTAGAACTTCTTAGCCAGACCGTAGTGCCCGAGCGGGGCGGGGGAGTAGACCGCACGCATCATACTCTTCAGGGTTACGATCTTGGCGTCATACTCGAAAGGATGCCCTCGCACCGACTTGAGAAATTCGGAGAGATTGCGCCTGTGCGACAGGTCGCCCGGCTGGAAGCCCATCTCTATCAACTGGGCGGTGAGCAGCTCGATCTTGTGCGGCGCGGGCGGCTCATGGACGCGGCGCAGCAGCTCCACGCTCCTTGCGCTCAACTCCCTGTCCACCGCCTCGTTTGCCGCCACCATGCACTCCTCGATAAGCTGGTGTGAGATATCGGTCACGTTCTTCCTGATATCGGAAATCATGCCGTCCGGACCCATGATCACCTCATATTCCGGCATATCGAGCTCAAGCGCGTAGCGGGCGAACCGCTGTGAGCGCAACTGCTGTGCGAGCTCGTGAATGGCGCGGATCGTAGCCATCGCGTCGGCGCCGATTCCGGCCTCCGGATAGCCGCGCGCGGTTCCCTTTTCGAGCGCCGCGAGGGCCTGCTCGTAGGTAAGCCGCAGTTTCGAGCGGATGATGCTGCGACGGAACTCGGACCCGGTGTGCCGTCCTTTCGCGTCGAAGGTCATCATCACTGAAAACGCCAGCCGATCCTCGTTCGGCCTCAAGCTGCACAGCCCGTTGGAAAGCTGCTCGGGGAGCATGGGCAGAACCATGTCCGGCAGGTAGACGCTGTTCCCTCGCTGTTTAGCCTCGGCGTCCATTGGGCCGCCCGGCTTCACGAAGTGCGAGACGTCGGCGATATGCACGCCGAGCTCGCGCCGCCCGTTGCTCTTGATTTCAAGGGAGAGTGCGTCGTCGAAATCGCGGGATGTCGCAGGGTCTATCGTCAAGATGAAGCGGTCGCGAAAATCCTCTCTTTTGCCCGGGTTGTCCATGAGTTCCGGGCAGGACTCCGCTTCGCGGACGGCCGCCGCCGGGAGCGACGTCGAAAGTCCGTAGTGCTTGATTATGGCCAGGGTGTCGAGAGACGGGTCGGTTTCCGGCCCGATCCTCTCGATGATCTCCGCCTCCGGGCTTACGTGCCGGTTGTCCCACGCCGTGAACTGGATAACCACTCGGTCGCCGGGCTTCGCGTCTTTCGGGTCCGCTATATAGAAGTCGTCCGTGTAGGCCGGATCCAGCGGGATGACACATAAGAAGTTGCCGGTCTTTCTGAGGGTTCCGGCGATTGCCCGTCGTGAGCGGTCCAGAACGCGCACTATCTTGCCGGCCCGTTTCGCGGTGGAGGGCGCCTCCCGGCCGGGCTCGATGCGAACGAGAACGCGGTCGCCCGGGAGCGACGTACTCATGCCGGACTTTGGAATGAATATGTCGGCGGAGCCGTCCTCCGCGTCCACGAACCCGTTTCCCGAGCGAACGATTTGGAGCGAGCCCGCCACGAGATCGCCCGGCCTGCCGAGTGAGTAGCGGTCGTGCGCGATCCGCACGATGTCGCCGCGGCCTGTCATCGCGTCGAGAACCGGGCGGAACTGCTTGCGCGCGCGCCCCTTGATGCCGAGTTGTCCGGCGAGCTGCGATTCGGACAGTCCCTCTTTGCCTGCTTTCAGAAGCAGGGCGACAAGCTTGTCCTGCAGGTCGCGATCTTGTGTACTTGTTTTTTTCATCATAGGTGTCCGTTTTGTTATTGGTCTCATTCAGTAGCATCCCATGGAAGATTGAAATGATGGAAGGATGGAAGGATGGAGCAACGAGGCAGGGAAAGAAGTCCCATTCTCAAAATTCCATTCCACTATTCCAATATTCCAGTATTCCAGTATTCCACCATTCCCGTCCCTATGGGACGACAGTGGTTCTCATTCTTGTTTTCGCGAACGGCGGATCAGGCGCGCTCCGCCTCCTCCATCGCTATCTCGCCCCAGCGCCAGAGACGTGACGGGTCATTGCGCACCGTGCTGATATCCTTCATCACGAGCTCCACGCTGCAGCTGCGGGACTGGTCGAGCACCGCCCGAATTTCGCGGCGCGCCCGGTCGGCGTTGAACGAATCTTCCGCGAAGATGGCGGGATTCGGCTTCACTGAAAGCACGTAAGCGCCGGCCCCGTTTTCCAGGCCCTTCGGGATATTGAACCAGGGGCTGACGGATATCTTGCGCAGGTTGGGTATCCGCTTCATGAGATCCATTTTCATGTGCAACTGTTCGCAGCATCCGTAGTAGGTCAAGCCCCAGCGCTCCAGCCAGCGCATTTCGTGCTTGAGCGAGAATTCCCAGTGCATATCGGGCGAGACCTCGGAAAATATCTGTGCATTACCGCAGCCCCAGAGGGCGCTGCAGCGCGGCGCATCGCCCGCGCCTGTCTCGGCGGGCAGCTCGCTGCAATAGCCGTAGCCGCCGGAGCCGACGCGATAGTTCGCGGCGCCGGCGTCCAGCAGGCCGAGCGCCTCCATCTGGTCAAGTTCGTGCATCTTAGCGTCAACGTAGCGGGAGACGAGGGCATCAATGAACTCCGGCCGGTCGAGCATATCCATCATGATGTTTTCGATGCTGACCAGGCGTATCAGGTTATCCCACGGCGTGAACCAGATGTGGTTTATGCCGGTGACGCGCACCGGGAGAATGTTCCCGAATATATCGTCGAGAAGGGCCTTGTTCCGAGCGGTTTTTGCCGCGTCGAAGCGCACCTCCGGCATCTTTATCTTGTCTACGTCGTCCATCCCGGTGATCTGGGGGGTGAAACTCTGCGCGGCCACTGCGCTGTGATGGATCATCGCGCCGTGCTGGGAGATGCCGATGTCCGTGCTGCTCCATGCCTTTGGACAGGCTATCTCGGGGCGGATAACGTCGTCAACGGGATAGTGGAGCCAGCGGTAGAGGGTCGTTCGCAGCGACATCTCGATCGAACGCGGGAGCGGGTCGGTGCAAACGCATTTCAGCTCCTCGCATTCGAGTTCCGGCCACGGCTCCTCGTTGATGAAGACCATCGGGCGCGCGGGTTTCATGTCGTTCAACCTGCGCCAGAGCTCCGCCTTCTCGCGCTGGACGGGCAGGTTGCCTATACGGGCAATTTCCTCGCCGAGCCCGCGGAGAACGGTTTTTTGTGATTCGTCAACTGATGCGTTGGTCTTGTTCATCTTGGCTATTCCCGGTTGTTTGCGGGCGTGATTGGATGGCCATGTGCTTAAAAGCCCGGTTCAGGATTTTATCTCGAAAGAGTCGAAACGATCCGTGGTGGCGCCGAAAGTCTCCGCGCAATGGGTCACCAGCGCCTGTGGCGGCCCGCGCCGGCAGGCTGCGACGAACTGGCGAACGGCCTCCTCGCCGCCTTCCGCCACGACCTCGACGCTGCCGTCAGCCAGATTTTTCACCCATCCCTGGATACCGAGCTTCTCCGCCTGCTCACGGCAGTAGTAACGGAAGCACACACCCTGCACCCGGCCGCTTAAGATAAGTTGTACTGATACGTTCATATGGACGCACACCATGCCAAGGTATTTCGCCTGCTTTTACTTCACAAGAAATATAGCCATTGCGAGGATGCAAGTCAAACAGGATTCAGGAATTCGCATTAT
>JAGYMT010000235.1 GCA_018400335.1 Kiritimatiellia bacterium
AAAGAGCAGTTGAACTGCTCCATATAGAGTGAACGCGGACGATCAGGTCCTCACCTGGCCGGTGCCCGCCACGATATATTTGTAGGTGGTGAGTTCTTGGAGCCCCATCGGGCCGCGCGCGTGAAGCTTGTCCGTGCTGATGCCTATCTCCGCGCCCATGCCGAATTCGCCGCCGTCCGTGAACCGCGTGGAGGCGTTGACGTACACGGCTGCCGAATCCACACGAGCGGTGAACAGCCTCGCCGATTTCTCCGATGCCGTTACAATGGAGTCGGAATGGCGCGAGCCATATTGATTTATATGCTTGATTGCGGCGTCAACTGAAGGCACAACCCTGACTGCCAGTATCAAATCAAGATATTCCGCGCTCCAGTCATCTTCCGTCGCCTGCTTCATCGAGGAGACGAGCGCGCGGGCGCCGTCGTCGCCGCGCAGCTCCACGCCGCGCGCCTGAAGCCGCTGCGCGGCTTCAGGTATAAATCGCCCGGCGATATTTTGATGAACGAGCATCGTCTCCATGGCGTTGCATACCCCCGGTCTCTGACACTTGGCGTTTTCAACTATAGCCAGGGCCATCTCGATGTCCGCGTGTTCGTCCACGAACACGTGGCAGACGCCCTTGTAATGCTTGATAACGGGCACCCGCGCCTGTAACGTAACAGCCCTGATCAATGCCTCTCCCCCGCGCGGCATCACGAGATCCACCAACCCCTCCATTTGGACGAGCTCGCGCACCGCATCGTGATCGGTCGTCTCGACAAGCTGTATCGCGTCCTTTGGGAGCCCCTTCCTGCGTCCGCCTTCCAGCATGGCGGCCACTATCGCCCGGTTCGAGGAAACGGCCTCCTTGCCCCCGCGCAGTATTACGGCATTCGAGGTCTTGAAGCAGAGCGCCGCGGCGTCGGCCGTGACGTTGGGGCGCGATTCGTAGATGATCGCTATCACGCCTATAGGGACGCTGATCTTCTTGATTTCCAGCCCGTTCGGCCGCGTCCAGCGGTGCAGCGTCCGTCCGACCGGGTCCTTCAGCGCGGCCACCTCGCGCAGTCCGTTGGCCATTGCCTTGATGCGCGCGTCGGTGAGTTCGAGCCGGTCAAGCATCGCGGATGAGAGTCCTGCCTCGCGGCCGGCACGCAAGTCCCCGGAATTGGCGGCTTTGATAGTCGTTGCTGATGATTCTATCTCATCGGCCATGGCATTCAGAATGGCGTTTTTCCGAGTGGCGCGCAAAAGGGCCAGCTCCCTCGATGCTGCAAGGGCCCTGCGCCCCATCTCAATCATGTGTTCATGCAGATTCATATCCGTTTCCCCCTGTTGATTTTACTCGTGCATCAATGCGCGAGGATCACCATGTTGTCGCGGTGGACGGCTTCATCGTAGCCGTCCGTTCCCAGGATCGCCGATATTTCACGCGTTTGACGGCCCTTGATCCGGCGCAGGTCTTCACTGGAATAATCGGTCAGTCCGCGGGCTATGACCGTATGATCGGGGGCCATTATGTCCACCGCCGTGCCCGGTCCGAAACAGCCCTCAACGCCCTTAATGCCGACGGGCAGCAGGCTCTTGCCCAGCTTTAGAATGGCGCGGCACGCGCCGTCATCTACCATCAGCGCCCCGCCGGCTTTGTGAAAAAAAGCGATCCAGCGCTTGCGGCTTTGCAGCGAGTGGCCGGGGGCAGGGGCAAGAAGGGTTCCGGTGTCCTCCCCCGCGAGGATCCGTCCAAGGATTCCGGGTTTGCGTCCGTCCGCGATGACGACCGCCGATCCGGTGGCGGTCACTGCTCGCGCGGCTTCCAGCTTGCTTGCCATGCCGCCGGTCGAGAGCTCGCCGCCCTTGCCGGAAGCCAGCCCGATGACTTCCGCCGTAACGCGCTCGACGCGGGCAACCCGGATCGAGCGTCCCGAGGCCGTCCGCCTGCGCAGTCCGTCGCTCGTTGTGAGCATTATCAGCAGGTCGGCCTCAATGAGATGCGCAACGAGCGAGGCCAGCAGGTCATTGTCACCGAACTTGATCTCTTCAACCGCCACGGCGTCGTTCTCGTTCACGATGGGAATCACGCCGTTGCGAAGCATGTTCAGGATGGTGTTTCTGGCGTTGAGATGCCGCGCGCGGTGTTTCAAGTCGTCGTGCGTAAGCAGCACCTGGCCGATCTTCCGGCGCTCGGTCGAGAAGAGTTTGTCGTAGCGGGTCATCAGACGGCTCTGCCCGACGGCTGCCGCCATCTGGAGGTCGGGCAGGTTGTCCGGCCGCCGCTTCATTCCAAGCGCCTTCATCCCCGCGCCGATCGCGCCGGATGTCACGAACACAATGTCACGCCCGCCGCGCGCCAGCCGGGAGATGTCCCTGATAATTGATCGGATGCGGCGCTCGTTCGGCCCGCCCGCCTTCTGAACGAGTACGCGGCTGCCTATCTTGATCACTATCCGCCGCGCCCCGGCAATGGCCGCTCGCGCGTCGTCCGCCTCGCGGCCATCCTGAATTGTGTTCACCTTCGTCATGGCACACACTGATAGCATTCCGGTATGCCTGATGTCGAGAATAATGTATTTGCTGTGATAATCAAATCCGGGCGTTCAGCGCGCGAATCGCTCGTAGTTCAGCGCCCGCATGTACTCCATGGCCCTGTCCCGTACGGCAGTGAACCACGCGTCTCGTCGCGGCGGGTTTGCGACGCTTCCGAGTCTCGGTCTCGCCGTGACAGCCGCCTGGCCGTCTGCATCTTTCAGCACCGCTCCGCCCAGTGTGCCGGATGCGACGAGTTCCGAAAGCTGTTTTTCATCAAAAATGTTGCGCAGATCGGCGAGAATCGAGCGGGCGACTGCCTGTCCGCCATATACCGCGAGGGTGGTGTAGATGTTGACTTTCACAACACCGTCTACCGGAAGAGATTTCAGGTCTTCGCGCTTGATGGAGGAGCTGCCGTGCAGACAGAGAATCCTCCCCACTGCGGCGCTCAGCTCCCGTGCCCGCGCGCCGTCATATTTTGCCCCCGCGGTTGTGGCTCTGTGCTCCGTTCCTACGTTGGGGACAATTATGTCAACACCCGTTTCGCCGAGAAAGCGTTCTGCCTGCGCCGCGGTGGTCATTTCATTCTTCTCGCCGTCACCGCCCGACTCGAATATCTCGTCCACCGCTCCCTCAACGAGCACGCGACCTTTCACCTTGCCGACGTATTCGGCGGTAAGCCTGATGTTCTCATCCAGCGGCTTCTCGCTGGCGTCGCACATCGCCGAGGCGAACAATTCCGCGAATTCGAGAAGGACATCGCCGTCCAGCCAGGGAAAGGCGTGGTCCAGGTGCGGCATTACGCGCAATCTGCGATACGGGCTCGACGGCCCCATGAATTCGTTGAGGTCCGAGAGCATGAGCTTGGTTCCGAGAATCGCGTCGCCGCAGGCCGTGACAAGCTTCGCCTGCCCGCGGGCTGGGTAGCGGCTGGTCCACGAGAGGATCACTGGCAGGTCCGGCGCTCCGATCTTTTCACCCGTCTTCAACGCGGCGCTGAGAATCGCCTCGATCGTTTCCCTGTCTTCCGCGCAGAGCGCCGGCAGCGCGATCCCTCGCTCCGCGGCATCGGCATACACATCCTTGACTTCGCTGTAATCGTTCACTATCGGCATGGGTTTTCTTTCCTTTGGTTATAATTCGGCGGCCTCTGCCGCCTCGTGCGGCAGGATTCCGAGATCATAATGAGAATTGCCGCGGTCATCCCTGGCGCGTCCGACGGCGCATACGTAATCCATTATTCCCTCGGCAATCGCCTTGGCGATAATTTCGCAATAGTCCGGGTTGTTGAATTTCTCAGCCTCTTCTTCGTTGGTCAGGAATCCGCATTCGACGAGCGCGGCGGGGCAGGGCGCGTTTCGTAGCACATGGAATCTTGACCGGCACACACCCCTGTCGCCGCTGGCGGTGTGCGCGACCAGACTTTGCTGAAGGGCATGACCGAGGATCATGTTGGCCCCGTCGTGATTGTTGCCGGAA
>JAGYMT010000236.1 GCA_018400335.1 Kiritimatiellia bacterium
CGGGAACGGACTCATGGGCCGCACCTACGGGCTGCCGCGCTTCGCAAGGGTGTCCTTCTCGGCGCGCTTTCCATTTGCCGCCGTGTCGCTGACCGATCCCACGATGCCGTTTAGCGTGGAATTGACCGGGTGGAGCCCGTTCACGCCAGGCCAACAGGATGATTCATCCATGCCGGTCGCGGCGATCGAGTACCGTTTTGTCAACCGCTCGACGAAACCGTTGAAAGCGGTATTCTCGTTCCACGCGGCGAATTTCATGAAGCTCGGCGATGGCGCCGCGGTGGATGTTATGGATCGCGGTTTTATCCTCAGACAAGACGCGCTTCCGGACAAGCCGGAGGCCGAGGGCCGGTTCGCGGCATTCACCGACGACGCGGCTACGAAAGTGGATGCAGCCTGGTTCCGCGGCGGCTGGTTCGATGCCCTCACCATGGCTTGGAATCACGTAGCCGCCGGAGACGTCGTGTCGCGGCCGCCGCACGCCGAAGGCGCGCCAGGCGGCGGGGGCGCCATCTATGTGCCGTTCACGCTCAAGGCCGGGGCGGAAAAGACAATCCGGCTTAGGTTCGCCTGGTACGTGCCGCGCAGCGCGATGCGGCACGGCGGATTGACGATCGAGGGTCATCCGGAGGGCGACATACCGAGTGTCTACACACCCTGGTACGCCGCGCGTTTCGTCGACTTGAAGGCGGTCGTCGCATACTGGCGCAAGCACTACAACCGGCTGCGCGCGGCGAGCGCGTCGTTCAGCGACTGCTTCCACGACACCACGCTGCCGGCGGAAATCGTCGAGTCGGTTGCCGCCAATCTGTCCATCCTGAAGTCGCCCACCGTGCTGCGCCAGGGTGACGGACGCCTGTGGGGCTGGGAGGGCTGCTGCTCCGGAAACGGATGCTGTTCGGGCACCTGCACGCACGTCTGGAACTACGCCCAAGCGCTGCCCCATCTCTTCCCCCAACTCGAACGCACCCTGCGCGAGACCGAGTTTCTGGTCAGCCAAGACAAACGGGGACACCAGACCTTCCGCGCCGCCTTGCCGATCGGCCCGCCGGCCGGTCACGACTTCCACGCGGCCGCGGACGGGCAGCTCGGCGGACTGATGAAACTTCACCGCGAATGGCGCATCAGCGGCGACACCGCCTGGCTCCGCAAGCTCTGGCCGGCGGCCAGGCAAAGCCTCGATTATTGCATCGCCACCTGGGACCCGGACCATACCGGCACGCTGATCGAGCCGCACCACAACACCTACGACATTGAATTCTGGGGACCTGACGGGATGTGCACCAGCTTCTACGCCGGCGCGCTCGCGGCGGCAGTGGCGATGGGCCGGGCGCTGGACGAAGACGTGACGCTCTACGCGCAACTTCTTGATCGCGGACGCCACGTCATGAACACCACTCTTTGGAACGGAGCGTGGTTCATTCAGAAAGTGCAGTGGGAAGGTCTTCGAGCGGGCGATCCGGTCAAAAATCCATCAATGGGCGGCGCGTATTCGCCTGAGGCCGCGAAAATTCTTAAAAGCGAAGGCCCGAAATACCAGTACGGGGCGGGGTGCCTCTCCGACGGCGTCCTTGGCGACTGGCTGGCTCGCTGCTGCGGGGTCGGTTCGGTGGTAGACCGGAAAAAAACCGCCAGGCATCTCGCATCCGTGTTCAAGCACAATTTCCGAAAGTCGCTCACCGATCACGCCAATCCGCAGCGACCGGGATTTGCTTTCCCGCAGGAGAGCGGGCTGCTGCTCTGCTCTTGGCCAAGAGGAGGCAAACCATCGTTGCCGTTCGTGTACAGCGACGAAGTTTGGACTGGCATCGAGTATCAGGCGGCCGCGCATCTGATCATGACGGATCAGGTCGAGGATGGACTCGCTATCGTTCGGGCGGCGCGCAAGCGATACGACGGACTATGGCGCAACCCGTTCGATGAATACGAGTGCGGCCACTGGTACGCGCGGGCAATGGCATCCTACAGCCTGCTACAGGCGCTTAGCGGCGCGCGCTACGACGCGGTCGATCAGACGCTCTACCTGGAGCCGAAGCTGAAGGGCGATTTCCGGGCGTTTCTTTGCGCGGCGACCGGTTACGGCACGGTGGGAGTGCGCAGAGGAAAACCGTTTGTCGAAATCATGTCGGGGAAGATAGCCGTTAAACGAATCGAGTATGTTCCCGCCTTCTGAAATCCGGGACCAAGGAAGGAGATTATGTGCAGAATCATAGGAATGGATTGTATCAACTGCCGCCCCACGCCGCAGCCGGGACACGTCGAGTATTCCATGGAATATCACAAAGGCCTGATTCAGCGGATCACGGGATCCGAAACGGGACGTGGCGGCGTATCCGCGCACGCGGCGGACTACAACATCCTGCCGTGAACTTTGGAAGCCGCTCAAGGCGGCCGGCAAGAAGGTTATATTCTGTTCCGACGGCACGGTTGACATGTTTCTCGAAGACATCGCCGATTGCGGAGCCGACGGTTTCATTTTCGAGCCAAGCAACGATTTTGAAAAAATCGTCAAGACCTTCGGCGGCAACCATTGCCTTTTCGGCGGCAAGCTGGACTGCCGCACCATGTCCTTTGGAACATGGGAGAATGTTCGGAGCGAGATTGACGCGACACTGGCGCTCACGCGCGGCATGCCTGGACACTTCTTTGCGGTCGGCAACCACATTCCGGCCAACGTTTCCGACGAGATGTGCCTGCAATACATGGACTACCTGCGCGCCAACTGGGGAAGCAAGCGATGAACAATAAATATGCTCGACATTCACCACGTCAGACGTCGTATCCAGCCGGCATGGCGACCGGGCGTTACGCCGTTCAAACCACTGAAACAAGGCATCAATGACAATTAGATATGAAACCATCAAATGTCTGGAGCGCGTCGAAGCGGCGCTCAATCTCGAACACATGGCGCGCACCCGGCAACTGTGGGAGGATTGCCGGCGGTACCGTCCGATTGCCCACCTGCCCTTGGTTGCTTGCTGCCCGGCGCCCGACTGGCCTTGTTACCCAATGAACGAAATCCAGTCGGACATGGAGAAGATGCTGATTTCCGAATTGGCGCCTGTGTACGCCTCGTGCCTGATCGGGGACGACCGCCTCCCGGAAATCCGCGCCAATTACGGCACCGGCATCCTGCCGTCGCTCTTTGGTTGCGAGATCGTGAGCTTTGAGCATAACACTCTCCCCGCCGCATTGCCGCTGCACGACACCGACCGTATTCGCGCCTGGACTGAAGCCGGCATACCGAACTTGCGAGGAGGACTCGGCGGGCGCGTGCTCGACACGGTCGCTTTTTACAAAGAGGCTTTGGCGCCTTATCCTAAACTGCGTGAATCCGTCAGCATTAACCTGGCCGACACCCAGGGTCCGCTGGATGCCGCCGAAATCGTCTGGGGTAGTGAAATCCTCATGTTCATGTACGAAGAGCCCGCGCTGGTTCACGCCTTTCTCGACCTGGTTACCGACACCATAGCCGCGTTCACGCGGATGCACCAGGTCGTTGACGGTGTGCCGTTCAATCCGCCGCCGACTCCGCTTGGCCGGGTCTGCATCCGCGAAGACGCGACCGTCATGATCAGTGGTGAAATGTATGATGAATTCTGCAAGCCGCGCGCACAGCGTCTTCTCGACGAGTTCGGCGGATGCATTCATTGGTGCGGCGATGCCAAAGCCTGGTGGCGTTCGCTCGTCACGCTGCGCAATTTGAACGCCGTCAATCCCTATCAAGGCCAGTTCTACGATCCAGTCGAGATGCACGCAGTCTGCCGCGATGCCGGTGTCATGATCTGGCAATGGACCACCGGCCTCACATCGGAACAGCGCTCCCGGATCGAAACCGGCTTCACCCTGATCCATGGGTGGAGCGATGTGGAAACCGCCAGACAATCGCTCGCGGAGAGTTGTGCCTGATTCGGCATGAGAAAGGCGTGAATAAAGTGGCATTGGGGTCATGTCTCGACGTTCGACAATTTGGACAATC
>JAGYMT010000237.1 GCA_018400335.1 Kiritimatiellia bacterium
TCCGGTATCCATGCAAGGGCTTTAAGAGGAAAGAGAGATGCCTTTGATTATAAGTCACTTCGTGCAGTGCAGGTGGAGACCACCCTGCCCGGGGGCGCACAAGTCTGGTTCGACGACATCTACTTTCACGAAGGGGACCGCTATTTGGGCGTCAGCGACAAGACCATCACCCAGTACATGACCGAGGCCGACCTGACCCGCCCGCGGCGGGTGGAAGAGGCGATGAGCAAATTCTGCGGGCCGTCGCGGCAGACCCCGCCGCTGACCTACTACTGGACAGGTCAGGTGGAAGAGGGCAACCAGGCGACGCTTAAGATGATCGACGAGTGGAGCAAAGGCGGGCGGGCCGGTGTCCACACCATGGCGGGCAAGCACAGCATGTACAATCATCTGAATCAACGCCGCCTCTATTTCCTCTACTTCGCGTTTTCCTCGAAGGGTCGGATCAAGCCCGGCCTGATGTCCGAACAAGCCGAAAAAGCGGTGCTGGACGCGATGTGGATCAACACTGAGTTTCTGAACACGCTCGATTACGCCCGGCGCAGTCCCTGGTATATCATCGGCAGCAATAATCACGATTACGAAATGAGAATCCGCGCCCTGCTGACCAGTCAGATATTCAAGGACGAACCGGGCTATCGCGACCGGGTCTATCCGAACCTGGGCGGCTCGTTGTTCAATCGCCGGCGGAAAGCCGCGGCAATGACGGCCGACGCTGACGGGAACTTATACAAAGAGGATGCCGCCGAGCTGTATAAACCGGTGCCCTGGTGGGATCGGATCGAGCACGAGGGCGAGACGTACACGCCCGCCGACCACTACCAGGCGTGGGTGGCGTCCTGGAAAGAATACTTCGCCGAGCGCGCCCGCTGGGGGTTCGGTAACGAATGGAACGCCACGGGCTATTCTGAAGTGAATGTGCCGGCCTCGCATACGGTGTACAACTGGGCCGGGGACGAAGACCTGCGCCGTCAGGCGCGCATGTTCCAGGACCTGATCTGGGCGCAGTATTTCCAGGACGGGATGTTGCTGTTGCAGGGCGGCGCCGCGACGCGCGGCGGGCCGGGTGAAGGCATCACGGCGATCATTGCCCAATTTCTGCTCGGCGGCCCCGCTCATTGGCGGGGGAT
This sequence comes from Kiritimatiellia bacterium, assembly GCA_018400335.1. The sequence goes on from JAGYMT010000237.1 coordinate 1,131, forward strand.
GACCTGGCGCTATGCTCTGAGTGATTACCAATGGCCGCGCGTGGTTTGGGAAATGGCGCTGGCCGACCGCCGGGCCAAGGGCGAGTACGCCTTTGTCTCCCGCAAGCCCAACGAGGAAGAGATGGTGTCGGCGCGGCCGGAGGGTACGCAGGACGCCATGCTGCTGCGGCACGACGCGCGGATCGAGCGCTACAGCTGGATCACGCCCGCTTACATCATGGGCGTTCGCATGGATCATCCGCACGCCCTGTACAGTCATATCTGCGGCTCCGGCCAGGGCATCATATTTCCCAGCGGCCCGGCGGCCATGGTCAAACTACCCGGCGGCCTGGCCGTTCAGCACCGCAACGTCGCCATGTTTCAGGGGAAAATTGATCATAGCATGCAGCCGATGCCGCTGTACGGCCCGTACGGCTACCCGGACCCGAAGAATCGGCCACCTTCCAATGTGTCCTTCACGGGCATGGACCGGGTCGAAGAGAAGGACGGATGGGTGTTTATGCAGGAGGGGGATGCGTACGTCGCGCTGCGTGTGGTGTCGACCGCATCCGGCCAGTCGGATATGTATGATAGCGACGGCTACTGGGTTCTGGAGCCGGCGTCGGACAACTATACGCTGGAGGTCAATGACCGCGGCGCCGGCAGCCTGAGCTCCAAGGTTCCCGGCAACGCGCTGGTCGTCGAGGCCTCGCGTAAAGCAAATCATCCGACGCTGGCCGCGTTCCAGGCGGATGTGCTGGACAACCCGTTGAAGCTGAGAACCGTGCACAAGGGCCAGGGCTTCCTGCTCAGCTACCGGGGCTGCGGCGACGCGGCCGCGGAAGTCTGGATGAACTGCATCAGCCAGACCGCCCCGAAAATCGGCGGCGAGTATGTCGATTACAATCCGCCGGCCTTCGACAGCCCCTACCTGCACGGCGCATCCGGCAGCGGCGTGGTCACCCTCACCGGTCCGATCAGCGGCGATAAGCTGGTGTTCGACTTCAATAAGATCGAGATCAAACAAGAATCAACAACCAATGAGGTAAATCAGTGAATCATTCATTTCAAACTCAGAATCGCGTATTGCCGCGTGATCGGTCCGGGAATCGCGGGCTTCGCCGCGTTGTTCTCGCCGCCATCGTTCTCACATTCGCCTTGCTCGGTACTGCGCAGGCCAGGTTTCAAGGGGAAGCGGGGGAGGCGCTGGCGCTGCTGGACCGAGGCGATCCGCAGCCGGAGAAGGCCGAAGAACTGATCCTGCATTTCTGTAAGAATTATCCGGACTACACGCGTCCGCAAGTGCTCTATCGCCTGGCCCTGTTCGAGCGCATCCGGCAGCGGTTGACGCCCGCGTCGTTGACGGCGATCGAGGACTATGCCTGGGGCGTGCTTACCAAGTATACCATGGGCACCTCGCGGGGCAGCGCCAACCATCCATTCCCCTGGCTCGGCGCCAATAAACCGATCAACCAGGCCCGGCGCTACATGCTGGCGCTGCGGGTTGTCGGACTCTCCGACCGCTACGGCTGGGATGCCATGGTGGAGGGGGAGACGGTCGAATCCAACTATCAAGCCTGGATGGCCTGTTTCCAGCGGCATCTGCGGCTGCGCGCCATGCACGGCGTGGACACCGAGATCAACACCAAATCCGCGTACCTGATGACCAGTCTCGCGGTTTATTATGATCTGTACGATCTCAGCGGCTCGGAGGCGCTGCGCAAGCTCGCGGCCAACTACCTGGACCTGTACTGGGCGGAGGTGGCCGCCGAATACGAACCGCGCACCGGCATGCGGGCGCTGGCCGGCGTCCGCAAATCCGCGGCATGGGCGAATTACAATTACCTGGACGGCCTGCTCGGAACCTACGGCTGGCACGACAGGGATCCCTGGTTCAAAACTTGCCATGAAACCAGGACTTTCCGCAGCAGCAGCTACCGGCCGCCGGAGATTCTTGCAGCGATCGCCAGTGACCTGGAGCGCGGCGAGTACCTGGCCACCTCGCGCCGACCGGGCGCGCTTGACGAGGAAGCGAACGGCGACGACTACCTCCGGCGCGATGTCTATTACACCCCGGACTACACACTCAGCACGCTGTCGCACGATCCCGCGCGGGAATACCCGGACCACACCATCCTCCTGGCCCAGTTGATGGGGGTGACGTTTGCCGAGAGCCCTCACAGCCCGCCGGGGAATGTCGATGTGATCGCGGTCAAGGGCGATGGCTATCCGAGGCGCGCCATCAACGGCGTCACAGGCCAGGCGGTTTCAATCATCGCCCGCGATATCAATGAATACCGGGGACAGGGAACATTTGAAAGCAACGACACCCTTGTCTTCATCCGCGCCGGCAGGTTGTGGGAGAATCGCGTCGAGGACGAGTCGGGCTGGTTTTTCACCCGCCGGGGCAATGCCTATGTCGCGCTGCGTCCCGCAGCCGGCGGTTATACGGTCACAAAGACCTCGCGCGGTCATAACCTGGTGCTGAACGACAAATGGGCGCCGATCATCATCCAGATGGGGCGCGCGAAAGACTACGAGAGCTTCACAGCGTTCCAGGCATCGGTCAAGGCCAATCCGCTGCGCTACGAACCGCTCCCGGAGAAGGATGGCGCCGGGAAAATGACCTATGTGTCCGAGGCGGGCGAACGCTTCGAGTACTGGGCGAACAGCAAAAAGCTGCCCCACATCAACGGCAAGGAACTGAACCTGAACCCGCGCAAGACCTACGACAGCCCCTTTCTCTCGATGGTACATGGTGAGGAAACCGCCACCATCAGCTACCCCGGCTACGACGACGTCGTGCTGGATTTCGCCCCGCGCTGGGACGGCATGGTCACTACATTGAATGCGCAGCGTGACGG
>JAGYMT010000238.1 GCA_018400335.1 Kiritimatiellia bacterium
AGGATGGGATATGGGGGGGATATTTGATTTTTGATGTAAGATTTTTGATTTTATGAATCATGCGCGTAAGCGCTTTTGGAGTGCGGCGGCCTTGCCGCCGCTTTGACATCACATGAACCAATGGCATCATGCTCCTGTGCACATTCTTGATGAACGAGGCGCATATATGGTAACTTGCGGAACTTATCTTTCTGGGTCTTCCGCGGAATCTGTGGGTAATATTAGGAAGAATTCACCACGGAGGCACGGAAACACGGAGAAGACGAGCTTGATTGAATTCGTCCCGATGCGCTTCGCGATCAGGACTATGGCGGCCAAGGGGGGCGGCATTCAATCTTGAGAACGGCAGAGACGGGCGTGTCCAGTGGAGCCGGCGGTCTCCGCCGGAACAAGAATATTCTGTGCTTGGCAACGGTAAAGAGAAGATCATGGCGGCTGGATTAATTGCGATGCTTACGATCCATGCCGAGGATCCCATGGGCGTGATCACGAACGGGGTGACAATGCGCGTTCGCGTGCCGACGGACTGGGCATGCCGGTTTGACGCGGGCGCGAGCATAACCTACGGAGGGAACGCGGCGGGCAAGGCGGCTGCGGCGAGCTTTTCGGACGACGGGCGCGAGCTGCAAATACCCTTGACCGCGGATTTCGCGGCGGATGACACCTTGACGCTCTCCGGATTAAGCCTGCTCTATCGCCAAGTGTCGGCCCGGTCCGCAGCGGCTGGAGCTGGATTTCACGGGGGACGGCGCACGGGATGTTTTTGACGATTATCAGGTTATCGTCACGGTAGACTGGGCCGGCGGATCCTATGATGGGTGGGACACGGACGCGATGGCGGATGCGAAGGATCTGATGCCCGCGTTCAGGGGTATATTGTTGAAGTTCGTCGAGAGCTTGATTGATTCCGGAAAAGACCCGGCATAGCCGGTTCAGCAATTCTTGTTGCGTTGTCTTTTTGAAATATTACTTGCATATCTGCGCTGAACAGGTCATATTATATCCATCATGCAATATGAGATTCGGGTCAGAAAGAAGACAGAGCGCGGTCTGCGTAAGTTGCCTGTCGATGTCCGGAAGCTCTTCTTTCTTCTTCTCGCGGATCTGCAGACGGACGGACCGATTCAGAGAACATGGCGTAACTTCTCGCCGCTTGGAGATGATCGGTACCACTGTCATTTGAATTATCGGTATGTTGCATGCTGGACATGTCGAAAGAACGAGATCGTGATAGAGGTGTACTATGTTGGCTCTCGTGAAAAAGCCCCATATTGAGATTGCGCTTCACGGGGAGCGTATATCCGAACTTGTTGACTGGATCAAGAAAAGGTTTGAAGTCACGGTGCTCGCGGAAGAATCCGAGGACGAGTTCGTCTCCATCGAAAGTACGGACTACTGGCGGGAGATGGAGAAAAACCGTATCGGCAACCTCCTGGCCGGCGCCCGCCTGAAGGCCGGCCTGACACAGGCACAGCTGGCCAGGAAGCTCGGTATTGGCCAGAATATGGTCAGCGATTACGAACGCGGCAAGCGTACCTATTCCTCCGACATGGCCAAACGTCTCGGCAGGACGCTCAATGTCCGGGAAGCTCATCTGAAATACCGAAGCAAACAAGAGCATTGACAGTGAATGAACAAAGGGGGGGAAGATGAAAATCCAGAGCGAGAGATTCAACGGCAGGCAGGGGTGGCGGCTCAGCAGCGATGTGCTTTCCATCTTCGTTATGGCGGGCGGCGGACATATCGCCGATTTGAGGGTGGCCGATAGAAAGTCGGTGAATCCCTTCTGGAAGCCCGCTTGGAAAACGATCGAGCCCTGGCAGTTCAAGCCGGCGGATGAGTCACGCTACGGGTGCAAACTGCTAGCGTCCATCTCCGGTCACAATCTGTGTCTCGGCTCCTTCGGCGACGCTTCGCCCGATGAGATGCGCGCCGGGCTGGGCCCCCATGGTGAGGCGCCGGTCGCCAGGTGGAAATGCTCGGGCAGGAAAGCGGGCGCCCGGCGTTTGGCGTTCTCCTACGGTTGCGACCTGCCGGCGATGCGGGCAAGCCTCGTAAGGACGATCGTGCTGCGCGAGGGGTCGCACATCATCCGTGTGTCGGAGCGGCTGCGCAGCAAGGCGAAATGTGACACTCCTTTCACGATGTGTCAGCATGTAACGTTCGGTCCGCCGTTCGTCGAGCCGGGCGTGACAATCTTCGACATGTCCGCCAAGCGAGGCAGCACTTTTCCCGGCGCTTTCAGCGACACGCAGCGCCTGAAGGAGTCGAGCGATTTCACCTGGCCCGACGGGCCCGGGCAGAAGGGTAAAGTTGATCTGTGCACCATGGGCAAGGGCAAAAACAGCGATTTCTTGGCAATGGAGATGGACCGTGATATGAAGCACGCGTGGTTCAGCGCGCTGAACCCGCGCAAGGGGTTGATGGTGGCCTACGTGTGGCGGCGCGATGATTACCCGTGGACGGGCATCTGGGAGGAGTCCTTCGCGCGCAAGGGCAAGCCGTGGAACGGCAAATCGCTGACGCGCGGGATGGAGTTCACGAATTCTCCGCTCCCCGTGGGCTTGAGAAAATCTGTTGACATGGGCTCATTTAAGGGGCAACCTGCATTCAGATGGCTGGGCGCGTTGCGCTCGCGGACTTTTGACTATTCAATCATTGCGCTTCCCGTTGATGAGGGATGCAGGGGGGTCGCTTCCATAACGCCGGATGCGAAAGGATTTGTTGTCGAGATGGTGGTCTGATTTGAGACCGGGCTCCAATTATCTCAAATCCGGCAGTTGACTTTTTTCTGACAGGCAAGCATGATATACACGAAATTATAGCAGAAATCGTTTTAATCCAACAGGCGAAAACGATTTCTACCATAACTTCTTGATCTTTAAGGTATACATCCTGTTTGTCTTGTCGAACTGCTCAATCAATCTGAGAGGGATTTTGATATGGCCGCCAAACATGGATTGGGACGCGGACTCGACGCGTTGATACAGGAAATGCCCGCAGCCGAGGCTGCTGCCGATGATGCAGGGGTTAAACCGGATGGAAACGTTGTCAGCGTGCCCGCGGCTAATATTGTCCAGAGCCCGTTTCAGCCGAGACACGTTTTCGAGCCCGGCGCCCTGGAGGATCTTGTGCGCTCAATCAAGGCGCACGGCGTGCTTCAGCCGCTCATGCTTCGCAGGGTCGGGCAGGGATACGAGCTTGTTGCAGGCGAGCGCCGCCTCCGCGCCGCGCGCCAGGCGGGGCTCGACACGGTGCCGGCCATCATCAGGGATGTCAGCGATGCCGATTCGCTCGCGTTTGGCCTGATCGAGAACCTGCAGAGGGAAGACCTGAACGTGATGGAGGAGGCCGAGGGCTACCAGAGGCTGATGACACAGTTCGGGCTCACGCAGGAGGACATCGCGGGAAGCGTAGGCAAGGCGAGGGCCACGGTCGCCAACGTCCTGCGGCTGCTGGAACTGCCCGGCGATGTGAAGGCCATGGTGGCGGACGGATCGCTCTCCGCCGGACACGCCAAGGTCCTGATGGGCGTCGCGATTGATCAGGAGAAATCCCTGCTGGCCGGACGCTGTATTAAGGAAGGTCTGTCGGTCCGCGCTCTGGAGCAGTTGGTGGTGAAGCTGGCTCGCGTTCCCAGGAAGCCGCGCGCGTCACGTTCCGATATCCCGCCGGACCACCTTCGCCATCTATCCGACAAGCTGCACGATCATTTTGGAACAAACGTGAGGATTATGCCGTCCCGCACCCTTGCCAACGGGAAGAAGGCCAGGGGCAGCGTGGAGATAGATTTCTATTCCAACGAGGATCTAAGCCGGCTCCTGGATATATTCGGAATTGTCGAGATCTGATATCCGGGGTTAAGTGCTCTCGTATTGCATATCTACATTACGCTAGCGACGAGACTGGTCAACATGCAGAGGGAAAATGCCGTGGAGAGGACGGATGACTCCCAGCGATT
>JAGYMT010000239.1 GCA_018400335.1 Kiritimatiellia bacterium
TGATGGATTATGAAAACGCACTTCTTTCTTAGTGGGATGAACGTTCACATCAACGAGTGCGGGATCAATTGAAATGAAGAGAAAAACATAAGGATGACGTTCCCGGGCCACAAGTCCGCGGTAGGCCTCCCTGATAGCGTATCCCATGATCGCCGCGCCCGTCGGGCGGCCGTTGACGAAAACGTACTGCTCCGCCTTGTCAGAGCGGGTGTGCGTGGGGAGGCTCACGAAGCCGGAGATGCCCAGCAGTGATGAATGGAAATCGAGCTTGCGAAGGTCAATACCGCCCGCCGATGGATACAGGTCGCGCAGGCGCTGCTCGAATCCGCCCTGCCCCGGCAGGCTCAGAATCTTGCGCCCGTCAATTGAAAGGCTCATCGAAATCTCCGGATGTGACAGGGCGTAGAGCATGAAGGTCTGTCTAATATGAAAAAGTTCAGTCTGTTCGGAACGGATGAACTTGCGTCGGGCCGGGACGTTGAAAAAAAGGTTACGGACCGATATCACCGTGCCCGGCGCGCAGCCCTGGTCGCGAACGTCCTGGATCTTGCCGCCCGACACCGTCAGCTCGGTTCCTGCGAGATTTTCGGCGCGTCTCGTCAGCAGGTTGAAGCGCGACACGGAGGAAATGGCGGCAAGCGCTTCACCCCGGAATCCGAGCGTCGCGATCCGCTCGATCTCGTCCACTCCGCGTATCTTGCTTGTCGCGAAGCGCTCGATCGAGAGCAGTGCGTCGTCCCGGCCCATGCCCGTTCCATTGTCGCTCACGCGTACGAGCGTCTTTCCGCCGGAGACGGCCTCTGCGTCAATCTGGGTGGATCCGGCGTCAATCGCATTCTCCATGATCTCTTTGAGCACAGAGGCCGGCCGCTCAACCACCTCTCCGGCGGCTATCTGGTTTGCCACGTGGTCTGGAAGAACCTGAATATTCCGGAATTCTCTCATATTTCAAACTCTGTTCTTGTTCTTTCGACTTACATGCATATAATTCTACATTCATCAAAAAGGGATATCCAGCGTTAATTGAGGCAGGGTCTGCCTTTCGGGATATGCTGGAGTGTCTGAAAGGGAAGTTATGCATATAGTTGTCTGCATCAAGCAGGTTCCGAACACGGCGGATGTGAAGATTGATCCGAAGACGCACACGCTTATCCGCGAGGGCGTGGAGTGCATCATCAATCCGTTCGATATGTACGCCATTGAAGAAGCGGTACGCATCCGGGAAAAGCACGGCGGGAAGGTGACGGCGCTGACGATGGGTCCGCCGCAGGCGGAGACCGCGCTGCGTGAGGCCATTTCGCTCGGCGTGAACGAGGGCGTTCTGGTATCGGACAGGGCGTTCGCGGGCAGCGACACCTGGGCGACCAGCTACGTGCTGGCCATGGCTATCAGGAAGATCGGCGACGCCGACCTGATCATCTGCGGCAAGCAGGCGTCGGACGGAGACACGGCGCAGGTCGGGCCCGGCATAGCCGCCCACCTGGATCTCCCCCAGATAACTTACGTGAGAAAGATCGAGGAGCTCGATGACGAACACATAGTGGCCGAGCGGCTTCTGGAGGACGGCTTCGAGAGCGTCAAGTCGCCGCTGCCGTGCCTTTTGACCGTGGTCAAGGAGATCAACGAACCGCGGCTTCCGTCGCTGAAGGGCAAGCTCGCGGCGAGGAAGGCCGTTTTTACCCACTGGAAGGCCGCGGACATGAACTGCGACGCGGATAAAATCGGGCTCGATGGTTCTCCTACGAAGGTTATGAGGATCTTCACCCCGCCGCCGCGCGAGGGCGGACAGATGCTGACCGGCGAGCCGGAGGAAGTGGTTCGCCAGTTGGTTGAGAAACTGAAGGATGCAGTGTCCGCCACCTGTTAAGGAAATATCATGAAACAAGAGCCAATCTTCGTTGTAAAAGAGAAATGCACCGGCTGCTCGCTTTGCGTTAAGGCGTGCCCGTTCAAGGCCATAACGATCGAGGACAAGCTGGCGGTCATCAACCTGTCGGCCTGTAACCTGTGCGGGGCCTGCGTGGAATCGTGCAGACGCGACGCGATAGTCATCCGGGAGCAGAAGGCGGCGGGCGCCGATTTGAGCGCATTCAGGGATGTGTGGGTTTTTGCCGAGCAGAAGGACGGAGTGATCAGCTCGATAACCCACGAGCTGCTGGGCGAGGGCCGCAAGCTGGCGGATCAGTTGAAGATGAACCTTTGCGCCGTGCTGCTTGGCGACCGTATTTCCGAAAAAGCCGCTGAACTCATACAGCGCGGAGCGGACAGGGTGTACGTGGCCGACAAGCCGGAACTGGCTTTCTTCAGGGATGAGCCCTACGCGGCCGTGCTGATAGAGCTCGTGCGCAGGCACAAGCCGGCCATCATGCTCTGCGGGGCGACCACGGTGGGCCGGAGCCTTGTGTCACGGGTGGCTGTGTCGGTCTACACCGGATTGACCGCCGATTGCACCGGTCTTGAAATTGACACTGAGACGGGCAACCTGCTCCAGACGCGACCGGCTTTTGGCGGCAACATTATGGCGACGATCATCTCGCCAAATTACCGTCCCCAGATGGCCACGGTCCGCCACAAGGTGATGAAGGAGGCCGAAGTGGATGCGGGCCGCAAGGGCGAGGTTTTGATTGAAGAACTCGCCGCGGAATTGCTGAAGGCGAGGACGGAACGCGTGAAATTCGTGCCGGAAGTGGAGACAACGATGAACATTGCGGAGGCGAATATCATCGTTTCCGGCGGGCGCGGTCTCCAGACTCCCGATAATTTTTCGCTTATACGTGAGCTGGCGGAGGTGCTCAAGGCGGGCGTGGGCTCGTCCCGTGCCGCGGTGGACGCAGGGTGGATTCCCTATTCCCATCAGGTTGGGCAGACGGGGAAGACGGTGTGCCCCACGATCTATATCGCGTGCGGCATAAGCGGCCAGATTCAGCACCTGGCCGGCATGTCGTCGGCTGATATCATAGTGGCGATCAACAAGGACCCGGACGCGCCCATATTCAATGCGGCAACTTACGGGATAGTGGGGGATCTGTTCAAGATCGTTCCGCTCCTTACCCGCGAGTTCAGAAAAGTGCTGGGCTGATGCAGCATTTACTTGCTTTCGGGAGTTCCCTGTTCTAGTATTGTTGCGTGTTGACTCGGTTTTTTCACTGATCGCCATGGAAGTGGGGAGGTGTGCCATGTTCAAACCTGTTTATCGCCTTATGTTATGTTGCGTTATCTGTCTGGGCTCAGTCGTTGGCGGCTTGGCGGCGGAGACCGGACAGGATGTCTTGATGGTCGTTCCGGCCCGGATGCGGGTTCTGAGGCTCGCGTTCGATATGGAGTGGCTGCGCTCCGTTTCCGTGGTTTCATATCGGGGCGACGCGAAGTCCGAAGAGCCGCTTCTTCACCTTTGGACCGGCTCCGAATGGCGCAATGTCAGCATGGCCGATTTCGTCGCCGGCCGGTTCCTCCGTTGGTCGCCCGGCTCGGTGGTCCTGGTGGGAGACGACGAAATGCTGCCGGCTGTGCTGTCTGAGGACATTGCCTGGTGCCGTTCCGTGGTGCGCGTGGAGACGATAGACATTGCTGACATGATCAACAGGCTTGACCTTCTCTTCGAATTCAGGGAAGATGAATGGAAATGGCTTGCAAAACGCTATGGTCTTATGCTGACGGACATCTACGAGGACAGGCGAACGGTAAATCCATATGCGCTCAGGCGTTCGCAGCTTCCCGTGGAGATCCCTGTACAGGAGATGGACGCTGAGGGTGTTCCGCCGGCAGTTCTGATGGAGGAGCGGAAGGTCGAAGGCGTTGTTTTGATAGAAGAGATATCCGTTGATGCTCCGGAGGCGGGGAACGCACCGGGCAGGGAATGATTTGTTAAGGAAGGGCCACCTGCCCGCCCGCCTGCAGCGACTGTGCCGCAGGCACTGCGGGCAGGCAGTGCTTACGCACAAGCGTTGCAGGCGGGCG
>JAGYMT010000024.1 GCA_018400335.1 Kiritimatiellia bacterium
AGGGGCGCTCCTCAATCAGGCGGATTGACGCACGCAGTGGGGAAATAAAGGTCATCCGGAAGCTGCCCGATCGGTTTTATGGAGAGGGCTGCGCGCCCACTCCGTGGGGTATTGTGCAGTTGACATGGCGCAACGGCATCGCTTTTCGCTATGACGAAAACACGCTGAACCTGACCGCGCGCCGCTCCTATCCCCGCGAAGGGTGGGGGCTGGTTTATGATGGCGAGATTCTAATCGCCAGCGACGGGAGCGATAAGCTCTACGCGCTGAATCCGAGGACGCTGGAAACGGAAGGGGTGATTCTTGTGAGGACGCATGACGGCAAGCCCGTCAGGCGCTTAAACGAGATGGCCTGGGTCGGGGGCCTTGTTCTCGCGAACGTGTTCCTCACCGATCTGATCGTTGCTGTTGATATTGAAACAGGGCTGGTTCGGCAATGTTGGGACCTCTCCGCGATCGTGCGGAACGAAAATCCGTCGGACCCCGAGCATGTGCTTAACGGAATAGCGCATGACCCCGCAACGGGGCGGCTGTGGGTTACGGGCAAAGGCTGGTCGAACATCTACGAAGTGAGGTTTCCAAACTGGCCCGGTTGAACCCCGGGTCAGGAATCATCTTCGCTCGAAGTGAAGCGGGTCTTCATCCATTCCGCCATGCTGTCCGCCATGCTATACATGGCGGGTGTCAGAACGAGCGTGAGCACCGTAGCCATAGCGAGCCCGAAGATCACGGCAACGGCCATTGGCGCCCACCACGAGCTCGATTCGGCACCGGCGACCAGCCGCGGCGGCCAGGAATGAAAATCAAGACTTAACCCCACAGCCATGGGGATCAGGCCGAGAATGGTGGTTGTGGCGGTAAGCAGTACCGGGCGCAGGCGCATTTTGCCGGCCTCAACCACAGACTCGGTTGGCGAGAGACCATCGCGTCGCCGCTGCTGGATGCAGTCAATCAGAACTATTGAATTGTTTACCACTATTCCCGCCAGGCTGATCACGCCCACGCCGGTCATAATGATGCCGAATTTCATCCTGGCGATGAGTAGACCCCACAGCACGCCCATCATGGATAGTGCAACTGAGAAGAGAATAATAACCGGCAACACGGCGGAGTTGAACTGGATGACCAGGACTACGAGTATCAGGCCCAGTGCTACGGCGAAGGCGCGGGATAGGAAGGCGCCGGAATCCTGCATCTCCTGGTTTTCGCCGGTATACGCCACGCTGTAGCCGCCGGGAAGCGGTATGTTGTCCACCTCCACGCGAACATCGCGCAGCAACTGATCCACACTCCTGCTCTGGTTCTCGCCTGTTATCGTGACCATGCGCTTCTGGTTCTTGCGGCTGATTGAGCCCTGTCCGGAGGTATATACGGTAGCGCCCAACGAAGAAAGGGGCACGGAGCTGCCGCCTTGCAGGGGTATGAAAATCCGTTCGAGCAAGTCTGGGCTGTTGCGCTGCGCGCGCGGCAGGCGCAGGGTTATATCGAACTCATCCTCGCCCGCGCGGAACTTGCTCGCCTCGATCCCGTAAATCGCCATGCGCAGGAACTGAGCTATCATGTCTGTGTTCATGCCGAGCATCGCGGCGCGGTGCCGATCCACCTGGAACTGCAACTCGGGAAGGGATTGCTCCTGGTCGTCCTGAACGTCAACCAGGCCGGGCACGGCGGCTATGGAAAGAGTGATTTCCTCGCCCAGGTGGTAGAGTGTGTCAAAATCGTCGCCCGCAAGCTCGATGGAAACGGGCGCGCCCGTGGGCGGGCCCTGTTCCTCCTTTTCCACCTTGATCTCCGCGTCCGGCACTCGTCCGATATCCTCGCGAATACAGCCGATAAGATTGAAGCTGTTCTCCTTACGCTCAGCGGCTTCGCGGAACTCGATGTGGATGTTCCCGATATGCGCGCCCCCCGCGCCGCCGCCGATCATGCCTCCCGAGGATCCTATGGCGGTGAGGAAGAATTTTATATCTTCGTACTTCAGCAGCTTCTGCTCGAACTCCTTAAGCGCGTCGTCCGTGCGCTCGATAGCTGTGCCCTGCGGGAACTTGAGCTTTATGGTCGCATTACGGGGCTCGACCTCGGGAAATAGCTCCACTCCGTTGCCGAAGCGTGCGTAGACCGCGGCGCTGAAGATGAGGAATGTGAAGCCAATAAGGACAATCGGGAGCCTGTGCCGGATAGCGCCGCGCAGGAGCCGTTCGTAACCGAGCACGAACGAATGCGCCTTTTCCGCGCTGTGCCGCGGGCGGGCGTTGATAAAGACCGAACAGACCGCCGGATTGATCACAATCGCCACGAAGAGCGAGGCTGTGAGCGTCATTATCAGGGTTCGCGGCAGGTAGCCCATGAACTGACCCATTATGCCGGGCCAGAACAGGAGCGGGGCGAATGCCGCGAGTGTCGTCAGCGTAGAGGTGATCACCGGCCAGGCCACCTCGCTCGCGCCGCGCCGGGCCGACTCGATCCGTGAGAGCCCGATCGTCCTGTTCCTGTAAATGTTCTCCACGATCACTATTGCATTATCAACGAGCATTCCCACGGAAAGCACGAGGCTGAATAGCACGATGAAATTCAGCGTTCCGCCGCGCAAGGTTATCAGCGCGAAGGCTATAAGCATAGAGAGCGGTATCGCCAGGCCCACGAAGAGGCTGTTGCGAATGCCGAGAAATATCAGCAGCACCACTACCACCAGCATGAAGCCGGATGCAACGTTGTTCTCAAGTTCCGTGATCATGCTTGCGACGTACTCGGACTGGTCCATGACTACGGTGAATTCGATGCCGGGCGGCAGGGGGAAATCCGCCATCACGTGCTCGACCTGGCGGATGAGCGCGACCGCGTTTATGCCCGAGCGCTTCTTGATGCTGATGGAGACGCAGGGCTTTCCGTTGATTCTAGAGAGGGAATCGCGGTCCTTAAAAGTGTCGGAGATGGAGGCTATGTCGGTTAGGTAGACGGGCCGGCCGTCGCGCTCGGTGAGCAGAACCTGGCGCATTTCGGCGACCAAACTGAACTCGCCGGGGATACGAACCTGTATCTTCTGTCCTTCCATTTCTATATTGCCGGCCGACACCGTCCGGTTCTCCTGCGCTATGCGCGTCATTAGCAGCGATAGCGGGATGTCGTAGGCGATCATGCGGGGCAGGTCAATTTCGACGCGTATTTCGCGTTCGAGTATGCCCATGAGCTCCGCCTGCCGTACACCCGACAGCCGCTCAAGCCGATCCTGTAGATCCTCCGCGAGGCTCTTCAGGCGCGAAAGATCCGTCTCCCCTGATATGGCGAATGTGTAGACCGGGAAGTCCGAGCTGAAGTTGAAGGCATCAACCACCGGCTCGTCGAGATCCCTGGGCAGATCCGGCCGGGCGAGATCCACCTTGTCCTTGACCCTCTGCTTTGCCAGGTCAATGTTCTCGCCCGCTATGAACTCGATGGAAACGAACGAGATGCCCTCCGATGAAACGGAGCGCATTTCCTTCACGTTTTCCACGTCGTTCAGCTTCTTCTCCAGCGGGATGGTGATGAGCTTTTCAACCTCCGTAGGAGAGGTCCCTTCGTGCATTGCGGTGAGAAAGACGTACGGAATAGTGATGTCCGGCGTGCCCTCGCGCGGGAGCGTCACGTAACTGTGCGCGCCGGCGATCACGAGCACGACGATGAAAACGAACACCGCCGTCCTGAACTTTATCGCGTAGTTGGAGAGAATCATATGCCTGCGCGCTCCACCCTTGCGCCGTCCCGCAGTGAACGATGCCCGTCAACTATTAATTCATCTCCCGCCCGGAGCCCTGCTCCGATGGCGGCCTCGCTGCCGATCATAGCCTCGATCTGTACCACGCGGCGGACGGCGTGCCCGTCTTCAACCACGAACACCACGTGTTCGCCCCTGCTGGGGAGCACCGCAGCCATGGGCACGGCGATCCGGTCTTCGCGCAGGCTCCGCACGATTTCCACGTTGGCTATCATGCCGGCTTTGAGTTCAGGCGACGGGTTCTTAAGCGCCGCCTCAACCCGGAATGCGTTGTTCTCCTGCCGGGCAACGAATGAAACGAACACCACCTCGCATTCAAACCTTTCGCCCGGCAGCGCCGTGAGCTCCACCCACGCTTCGGCGCCCGGTCTTGCCGCCGCCGCCTCCTTCTCCGGAACGTCGAATACCGCCTTCATCCGGCTGGTATCCACCACCTCGAAAACCGGGAATCCCTTGGCCACGTATTCGCCCTTTTCGACACGGCGGTCGTTCACCCAGCCGTCCAGCGGACTGCGCACCTCGCATTGTGACAGGAAAAGCTCGGCCTCTTCGAGCGCGATCACCGCACGCTCCTTGCGGATGACTATGGCCTCGTGGTCGTTTATTGAAACTGCGCCTGCGCTGCGTAGCTCGCGCCAGCGGGCAACGTCCTTCTTCGCGTCCTCGATCTCAACCGTGGCGCGCCGCCGCATGTGCTCCCACGCGCGCCCGTCAATCCGCAGAAGAACCTGTCCGTTGGTAACGGCATCGCCCTTGTCCGCGTTCAGTTCCGCGATAAGGCCCTCCTGCTCGGATGAGAGAACTGTCTGCATAAAGGGTTCTATCCTACCCGGCACGCGAAGCATCTCGTTCACCGCGCGAGGACTGATGATGATCGTCGTGACGGGAAATGAGAGTTCGTGTGCGGCATCAGGCTTCTGCCCGGGTCTGTGCGTTGCGACGAGGATAGTCGTCAGCACGGCCAGTGCCGCGAGCGTCCCCCACAATATCAAAGCGGATTTTTTTTCCGACGTTATCATGTTTTTCATCGCGATTCATCTCCGGGTTTTTCGCCTGTGTCCAGCCCGCAAGCGCAGCGTAGCTGGGCAATTGCCGTCCTGTGCGAGCGCAGTGCTCCGTACCAGAGCAGACGTGCGTCGCTCATGGCGAGGTTGGCATCGGTGTATTCGAGGTAGGTCGCCAGTCCCACGTCGTAGCGAGTGCGTGCAATATCCATGC
The DNA here is from genome assembly GCA_018400335.1 of Kiritimatiellia bacterium. Next base: position 4,970 of record JAGYMT010000024.1, read on the forward strand.
TTTTTTCCGCAAGCTCAACGTTGCCGGCCGTGGCGGCTACGGCCTCGGCCGAATGCTTAACGTCAAGGTATGCCGTGCGTATCTCGAGCTCCACGGCGCGCTCCATGTCGCTGAAATTGGCGCGGGCCTTTGCGAGTTCGAGCCGTTTCTCCAGCACCCTGCCGCGGCGCAGACCGCCGTCCATTATACTCCACTCCAGAGTGAACCCCGCGTTCCAACCCCAGTCCCAGTCAGCGTCGTTCGAGAAGAAGGATCCGGAATTCATTCCCTCGTATGTTGCTCGCGCCTTCACCGTAGGGAGTCGGCTACCCTGTTCCACGCGGATATCCTGCTGCCACAGGCCGATGATCTGCTCCTGCCGTCTCAGCTCCGGACGCCGCATCAGTCCTGTCATGCGCCACTCTTCGTAGTCAATCTCTATGGGCTCGAAATCCAGCTTACCTTTCAGTCTGAACCGCTTTTCGTCAAGATGCAGCAGGTTCCTGAACGATTCCATTGCTATTTCCAGGTTGCGGTGGGCAAGGATGAGCGCCGGCTCCTGATTGGCAAGCCGCACCCTGGCGCTGAGCACGTCGAATTCCGACGCTGTGTCGTTTTTGAACTTGGCTTCCGCCTGCTTCACGAGGGCGCGCAGCTGCTCGACCGATGCGCGTTGCACCTCCACGCTCGCTTTATGCAGCAGTATGCCGTTGAACGCTATTTCGATGTCGCGTATGAGCTGTTGTTCGGCGCGGAGCGTCCCCTGGCGACTACTCTCGCTGAATAGCTCGGCGGCTTTCATTGCCGCCCGCACCGATCCTCCGGAATAAAGAAGCTGGCTTGCCTCCGCGGACACCGCGTAATTATCAAGCTTGCCGAACTCGATGGGGCCCTGCCCGATATCAAATGATTCCACCTCGTCGAGCCTGGTGTAACTACTGCGTGCCTTTAATTCGGGTAGCGCCTGGGCCCGCACCTGCCGGATTCGGGCACTCGCGATCTCTTCATCGCGGCGCGCATTAGCCACTAAGACCGAGCGCTCAAGCCCCGTTCGGATGCAATCTGCAAGCGTGAGCTCCGGAATGTCTTCGGCGACTCCGGCGAATGGAGGCACAATCGCCGCGAGGAATAGAAATTTCAATAGTTCGATTCTCATATGAAGCTTTCCATATAACAGAAGGAAAGTGTGCTAATCCTGGGCGCCCCTTCCAGGTTGTTGCCCGGAATGACAAGTGATCCGGTGCCCTTGTGAAACAGCATCTGCCCGAGCCGTTTCCGTGCTCATCAAGCCGTTTCCGTCATAGGCGCCCGCCCGGCAATGGCTCCAGTGGGGCAGGCCTCGCCGCAGAGTGCGGCGACCTTTTCAGCCTGTGCCGGCGAGAGGAGTTCGTTATAGAGTTTGATGCGGGTGTTGAAGCCGCGGTCCACAAAACCGAACATGCCGATTTTCGAGTCATCTGCGCCCAGGCGGACGCATATTCCGCAGTTGATGCACTTGCCCTGTTCCAGAACCACGCTCGCTATGGACTCATCAATAGTGTAATCGCGCCTTCCGCCCGAAAACCTTTTGGCATCCGCCCCGTATTCAAGCGCGTATTTCCGCAACTTGCAGTCCTCGACGGCCTTGCATCCGCATTCGAGGCATCGGGCGGCTTCCGCTCTCGCGGCTTCTGCAGTCAAGCCCAACTCCACTTCCTTGAAATTTCCCGCTCTGGCTTCTGGCTTCAGCTCGGGCATGGCGGCGCGCGTGGCTTTCTCGATTCCCTCGAAGCGTGCCTCGCTAACGAACTCCGGCTTCTCGCCCATGGTGCTGTTGAACTGCGCTGGACGCCCTGTGACGGGTCGGCCGCTCAGGAACTGATCAATCGAGATGGATGCGAGCCTGCCGGAACCTACGGCCCACACCGCGATCTTCTGATCCTCGCGCGCCACCGCATCGCCGCCCGCGAAGACATCCGGCATGTTCGACTGGAGGGTTAGCGGGTTGACTATAATTGCCTTTTCGCGCTTGTCCAGTCCAACCCCCTCTGCCTTCAGCATGTCCGAATCAATGGCCTGCCCTATGGCCGCTACGATCGTGTCCGCCTCGAGATCGAACACCGCGCCCTCGATAGGAACGGGGCGGCAGCGCCCGGAGTCGTCCGGCTCGCCGAGCTTCATCTGCTGGCAGTGGGCTGTGAGGCGCTTGCCGGCGCGGGCGAAGGAAATTGGGGCGGCGAGAAACTTGAACTGAACGCCTTCTCGCCGGGCTTCTTCCTGCTCGATGGGAAGGGCCGGCATCTCTGCGCAGGTTCGCCTGTAAAGTAGCGTCACCTCTCGTGCGCCGAGGCGCACCGCGGTTCGGGCCGCATCAATTGCGGTGTTGCCTCCTCCGACAACGATTACTTTTTCCCCTATCGGCACCTTTTCGCCGTGCGCGGCGCGACTGAGCAAATCTATTCCACCCGTCACGCCCGGCAGGTCATCGCCCTCGGTCTGGAGGGAGGAGGAAATAGGCGCGCCGATGGCGAGAAAAATAGCGTGGAAGCCCTGCTTCCGCAGATCGGCGATCGAGAAATCCCGGCCGAGTTTCTGGCCGAAACGCATATTCACGCCCATGGCCGCGATGGACTGTAGCTCCCGTTCAAGCTCTTCGCGCGGGAGCCGGTATGCGGGTATGCCCCATGCCAGCATTCCGCCGGCCCTGGATTCCGCCTCGAAAACGGTCACTGCATGCCCAGCCTGGCGCAGGAAATAGGCGGCAGACATTCCGGCCGGCCCGGCGCCGACAATTGCAACGCTCTTGCCTGTATCGCTTCCGGTCGGAGGCGTGTAGGGTTTGTGGGAATCGGCGTCGGCTGCGTGGCGATGAAGCCAGCTGATCGTAAGAGGCTCGTCCACGCGGGCGCGTCTGCATTTTAATTCGCAAGGGTGGGGGCACACTCGGCCAAGCGCGCCCGGAATGGGAAGTGCCTCCTTAATGACGCGGATCGCCTCGTCATTGCGGCCCTCCGCGATGTGCTTCATGAAGCCTTCAATGTTGCAGCCTGCCGGGCATGTCATCACGCATGGCGCTATGCAATCCCCGCAATGGTCGGAGAGAAGAAGCTCCAGACACATTTTGCGGGTTGCGCGGATGTTGTCGGACTTCGTGGTTACGACCATTCCCTCCGCTGCCATGGTGCTACAGGAGGGGACGGGGTTAGGGCGGCCCGCTAGCTCGACGACGCACAGGAAGCAGGATGTAAACGGAGGCAGCTCCTCGTTGTGGCACAGGGTTGGAATCTCTATTTCAAGACGCATTGCCGCGTCGAGGATGGTGCTACCCGCCGGAACGGTCACCGGGCGTCCGTCAATTGTCAATGTTATCTCTTTGGTCATAAGATAATGCCTACTCCATATCCACCGCGCTGAATCTGCAAACGTCGAAGCATGCCCCGCAATGAACGCACTTTGCCTGGTCTATCAAATGGGTCTTCTTGCGCTCCCCTGAGATCGCGCCGGAAGGACAAGCCTTTGCGCAGACGGTGCAGCCGGTGCACTTCTCCGCGCTGATCGAATAGGTGAGAAGCGGCTTGCACACCTTCGCCGGGCATTTTCCGTCGCGGATGTGCGCTTCGTATTCGTTCCTGAAATAGCGCAGAGTGGTCAGAACGGGATTCGGCGCGGTCTGACCCAGTCCGCAAAGAGACGTGGTCTTGACCCTGCCCGCAAGCTCTTCGAGCAGTTTAAGCTCCTCTTCTGAACCCTTGCCCTCAGTTATGCGGGTGAGCATTTCGAGCATTCTCTGTGTGCCGATCCGGCAGAAGGTACACTTTCCGCACGATTCCTTCTTTGTGAAGGCAAGAAAGAACTTGGCAATATCCACCATACACGAATCCTCATCCATCACCACGAGGCCGCCTGAGCCCATGATGGCGCCGGTCCTGTTCAGCTCGTCGTAATCAACGCGGGTGTCGAACAGCCGTTCCGGAATGCAGCCCCCGCTTGGCCCGCCGGTCTGCACGGCCTTCACGGGCTTTCCGGATACGCTGCCGCCGCCTATTTCTTCCACGATTTCGCGAAGCGTTATGCCCATGGGAACCTCGACCAGCCCGCCGTAGCGAATCTTGCCTGCAAGCGCGAACACCTTTGTGCCCTTGCTCTTCTCTGTGCCCATTGCCGCGAAGGCGGCCGCGCCGTTGCGCATTATCCAAGGCACATTGGCAAGGGTCTCTACGTTGTTGATTGTAGTCGGCTTGCCCCAGAGTCCGCTCTGTGCGGGGAACGGGGGACGGAGACGCGGCATGCCTCGCTCGCCTTCGATGGACTGTATGAGCGCCGTCTCCTCGCCGCAAACGAACGCGCCTGCGCCCTCACGAATCCCAATGCTGAATGAAAATTGCGAGCCGAGAATATTTTTACCGAGGAAACCGGCCTTCTCCGCCTGCTCGATAGCCAGGTGCATGCGCTTGACGGCCAGTGGGTACTCGGCGCGCACGTAGACGAAGCCGGCGGAGGCGCCCATGGCGTAGCCTGCGATCAGCATGCCCTCGATCACGCGGTGCGGGTCGCTCTCGAGTACGCTCCGATCCATGAACGCACCCGGATCCCCCTCGTCGCCGTTGCAGATCATGTATTTTTCATCGCCCGGTGCCGCGGCGGCAAATTTCCATTTCACTCCGGTGGGAAAACCCGCTCCGCCCCGTCCTCGCAGACCGCTGGCCGTGACCTCGGCGACAACTTGTGCGGGCGTCATGTCGCGAACGGCCTTCGTTATGGCCTCGTAGCCGCCCGCTGCTATGTAGTCCTCCATGGATTCCGGATCAATGATGCCGCAATTCTCGAGAACGATCTTTTTCTGCTTGCCCAGGTAGCGGGTCACCGGCTCCTGCCGATCCTCGCCTTTAAGAAGGAACTCGTCAACGGGCTGGTTTTTCCCGATATGCCGAGAGAGGATCTGATCCGCCGCGTTCGCATCAAGATGCACATAGGTCCAGCGTTTGCCGTCCGGCTCGAAGAGCTCAAGCATTGGCTCGCGATGGCAGAGCCCGGCGCACCCGGTTTGACGCAGTTCAACAACGGTCGGGTCTATGCTCTTTTCAAGATGCTTGTAGACATCCGCAGCGCCGGCGGCGATTCCGCACGAGCCGAGGCCAACTGATATTTTCCATTTTTTCACAGGATCATCTCTCAAGAGTAGCGTTTCAAAACCTTTTTCGCCTCTGCTGGAGTGAGGCGTCCATATACCGTGTCATCAATCATCATAACCGGCGCAAGGCTGCAGCAGCCGAGGCAGGCGACGGATTCCAGCGTGAAGAGTCCGTCTTCAGTCGTCTCGCCATTCGTGATCTTCAGGGTCGACTCCACGGCGGAGCTTATCGCGTTGGCGCCATTGACATGGCAGGCAGTGCCGTGGCACACTCGGATCATGTGCTTTCCGACCGGTGTGAAGCGAAACTGATCGTAAAAGGTCGCCACCCCGTAAATCTGGTGCATGGCGATCCCCGTGTGCTCAACAACGTGCTTCAGGGCTTCCATGGGCAGGTAACCGTATTCCGCCTGTATTCCCTGCAGTATCCTGATGCAGGCATCTCGGTCGCTGCCGCTCCTGCTGATAACAGCGTCGGCCTTAGCCATATCAATAGAAGTATCTTCTGCCATGTTCATCACCCGATGATTAACGCTCGTGCCTGTTCCCGTTTCAATCAATTAGAAAAGCGCAATCCTATATTGCACACCGCATGCCGTCAAGCAGGATTTATAAAAGAACAACTCAGTAAGATGCCATGAAAAAAACTTGCATGAATACATCCCGTTTGTGCTACATTTGCTGTTCATAGGGCGGGATGTTGAAGATTTGTGGTGCTTTTGTTTTGCCCAATGCTTCTCCTGCGTTCAAGCGCCTTGGAGGTTGCATGCGGTATGATGGAACGCGCAATGATCGAGATCGAGGAGAGCCCGATTTGAAAAATCATGCTAAAAATGTTTTAAAGGACACAATACCATCATCAAAGCTGACTATTTCGGTTGTGCAGAACAGCGCTGGCCGGGACGTGCCGGAAAATCTCGCGCGGCTCGAGCATTTCGTTCTCAACGCTCCCCGATCCGATCTCATTGCCTTTCCTGAGGTCTTCGCGGTGCGCGGCAGCGACGGGGATTACCGCGCCGCAGGGGAGATCGTCGAAAGGCTGTCGTCCGGCATGATGGAAAGCGGACCGATTGTGAAATGGCTGTGCGCCCTTGCGGCGCGCTCTGGTTCGTGGATCCTTGCCGGCAGCGTGATAGAGAAGGACGGTTCCGTTTTTTTCAACACCAGCCTGCTGATCAACCGTCAGGGCGGCATTGAGGCGGTATACAGAAAAATACATCTTTTTGAGGCGCGGCTGGGCAACGGCCAGGTCGTGCGGGAGCGCGATATTTACGAGGCGGGTAGCGAGCCGGTGATGGCGGAAGTCGAGGGATGGCTTTGCGGAATGGCGATTTGCTACGACCTCCGGTTTCCGGAGCTGTTCAGGCATTACGCGGATAAGGGGGCGAGCCTGTTCTTTGTGCCGTCGAATTTCACGCAAAAGACAGGCATTGATCACTGGGAAACTCTGGTGAGAGCCAGGGCAATTGAAAACCAGGCCTTCGTGATAGCGCCGGATCAATGCGGGCTCAACCCGTCCACGGATATCGCCAGCCACGGGCACAGTCTTATAGCTGGACCATGGGGAGAAGTTTTATGCAAGGCCGGTGACGAGGAAGTCGTGATCACCGCGACGCTTGACCCTGCGGAGCTTGCGAGGACGCGCGAGCGAATTCCCGTGTTGGAACACAGAAGGTTGCAATTCCGCTGAAATCACACCGCCTTGAACGCCAGAGTAGCGTTATGTCCGCCGAATCCAAGCGCGTTGTTAAGCACTGCGTCCAGCTTTTTCTCGCGCGCCGTGTTTGGGACGTAATCC
>JAGYMT010000240.1 GCA_018400335.1 Kiritimatiellia bacterium
CGAGTACAGCAGGGCTGCAACTGTGAAAAGGGGAGGTTCGGTCTTCCGGTATTCCGGTGCCAGGACGTAGAGTCCACGCTTGATGCGCTGGACTTCCCCGGTCTTGATCGCACGATCCAGCAACAATTCGCGTGCCCCTTTCGAACGATCAGGGAACAGATTCGTAACGACGGTCTCATTGAAGAGTCCGCCTGGCGGGGCCAATCTGAATACCTTTTCTGTCAATTTCTTCATATTGCTCGTAGCTTACGAATATCGTAGGTAACGCGCAAGATTATTACCAACTTGCAAGTATTTGTTCAAGACAATGGTGTCTTCAAGCCATTCTCTTCAGCTCGTCCCGATCAACGGCATAGCGCATAGGCGGACTTGACCTTACTGGGTCGAGTGTTTCACTGCCTTTGACTGTCATTGCTGCATTGCCAAATCTTATGGGGATTGAGGTCCCCCATTAGAGGCGGATGCCTGAGGCATTGGGGTGTTTCAGTCCGATCCGCCGGATAAACCTTTCGTTTCCACCAGTTCAACTTCCGGTCAAAAACGATTCCATGACCCTTATGCCTTCCGGCGTACCCATGTCGATCAGCGGCGGCTTGCTCTTGAACGCCCGCAGGACGCCTTCCGCGGCCAGGCGCGGAAAGACATCTGTCTCCATGGAGACGTTCGCGCCGGGCTCTACGCCGTTCAGCATCTCCCTGCTTACCAGGTAGACCCCGCCGTTCACCCACCCCCCGCGCCGGTCCGCCTTTTCCAGAAAAGCCTTGATTGAACCGTCGGCGTCGAACTCAACCGTTCCGTAGCGGCCGGCTGATTCGATTCTCGTGACGGATATGGTCGCCATGGGCGCAGATACAAGGTGCGAGCGCAGCATGGACTCGAAATCAAGGGCGGGCAGGAGGCTGTCGCCGTTGAGAACGAACAGGGTATCGCCCGACACGAACGAACCGGCGAATTTCATCCCTCCCGCGGTCCCCAGCGGCGACGGCTCCCTGGAAGAGGATATCGAGATGCCCGGCACCGGATTAGACGCGAGCCAGTCCTCTATCGCATCCGACATGTGGCCGGTTGCCATGTGAACGGCTCTCAAGCCCCTTCCGGCCAGCCACTCGAGCTGCCACCGGAGAAAGGGCTTGCCGGCTATGGGCACCAGCGCCTTCGGAATGGACGGATGCAGGCTGCTCAACCTCGTGCCCCTGCCGCCCGCCAGAATGACCGCCGTTGTTGATGATATTGCCTTGTTCATGAGTATTCGATCATCCTACCGGTAAGTATTTTCTTGCACAAGCGCGAAAAAGAGGCTATCAGCAAGGGAAGAATGGAATGATGGAAGGATGGAAGATTGGAGTGATGGAATGATGGAATAATGATTTCAAGTCAGCCGGGAGTTCGCGGAATGTCCTTCAAGAACAGACAACTGATTATTGGCGCGGCCGCCATCATTGCGCTCGGCCTGATCTTCTTTCACGAAATGCTCGGGCCGGAAGCTATCCGCTTTTCAACTGATGATAACATTGGCCAGATTGCTCTTGTCCGCTCCTACCTGCCTCGTGCCTTTCTCGGATTCTGGAACGATTCCAGCTTAGTCGGCTCGCCGGAATTGCTGCCCGTGAGTCTCACATTTATGCTTCGCTGGCTGATGCCTCCCCGGATTAGCACGAACTGGTTACACGCGGTTCACCTTTCGCTCGCCTCTTTTTTCCTCATCCTCTACCTTAGGAACAAGGGGTTGCGGACGGTATCCTGCTTAATGGGTATTCTGGCCGCTTTCTGGCTGGCCAGCAACTTCACGCTCGTCTATCCGGGCCACACGTCCAAGTTCGGGATACTGGCCTTTTCCGCCGCGTTCCTGTGGTTGGCTGATCGGGCAGCGAGAACCCGCGACCCCGCATGGTCCGTCCTGGCGGGCGGCGCGCTCGGCGCGACCTTCGTGGAACAGCCCGACGTCGCGTTCTTCTTCGCTCTTATTCTCGGACCCTACGCGCTGTTCGAGGCATGGCGGAACCGCGGCGCGGATTTGAAGGCGCAATGGAAATTCCTTGTGCCTTTGTTCGTGGTGGCGGCGCTGCTGGCGGTGTCGCCGATGTGGGTCGGCTACAAGATCGCCGTGCGGGGCGTGTCAACAATGACGGAGGAAACCCCCGCCGAGAAATGGAATTACTGCACGCAATGGAGCTGGCCGCCGGAGGAGAGCATTGACTTCATTGCTCCGGGCTATTTCGGCTGGCGCTCGGGAGATGAGGAAGGCCCCTACTGGGGACGTATGGGCCGTTCAGCCGGATGGAAAACAACCGGACAAGGCTTCCAGAATTTCAAACTGGAGAACCAGTATATCGGCGCGATCCCGGTCATCCTCGCCTTGTTCGCCCTGTTTGCGGCTTTTGCAAAATCAGGGATACTGCTGTCGAAATCACCCGTCGAGTGGCGTTCGCAGATTATTTTCTGGGGCGCCGTTGCGCTGCTCACTTTGCTCCTGTCGTTCGGTAAGCATTTTCCGCTCTACAGCCTGTTTTTTAAACTGCCTATTGTGTCCTCCATAAGAAACCCGAACAAGTTTCTGCAGGTGTTCCAGCTTGCGCTGGCGCTGCTGGCGGCTTACGGGTTTGACATAACAGCGCGGACGACGCAGGCCGCATACGGCACGGAAGAGAACCATGACCAAAACGTCAAAACGAAAACAGGGCCGGCCGCCCGCTGAATCAAACGAAAAGGCTCCCCGCGAGGACGAGGCGGCAGCAGCGGCCAGACCCTTCATTATCGGCGTGTTCGCATTCGCCGGGATTCTCGCGCTCTGGGCGCTCCTTGCGATCGCCGGCGGCGACGCCGACACCGCGCGCCTCGCATCGTCCGGATGGGGCCGTTTGGCGGCTGCTATCGTAAGGAACAGGAACGCCTCGCTGCTCCATGCACTGTTCATGACTCTTTGCGCGGCCGTGTTCCTTTGGCTGTTTCTCCAAGGAAAGGTCCGCGGCGCACGTGCCGGCGCGGCGCTCCTGTGGGGCATTGTTCTGCTGGTGGGCTGGGATGCGTTCCGGCTCTCGCGTCATTACGTTCAAACAATGCCGGCGAGCCTGGTGGAAGAGAGCGACCTCGTCACGATTCTCAAGAGCGAGCCGGAGCAAAAGCGGGTCGCACTGGTCACCCAGCAGGGTTTCTACAACGCGCTGCTGACCTACACCTTTCCCTTCCACGGTGTGCGGAGCATCAACATAACGCAGATGCCCAGGATGAGGGAAGACTACAGCAATTTCCTGAACGCGCTTGGACAGAATTCGGTCAGGATGTGGCAGCTCTGCTCCGTAGGCTACATAGTCGCGCCCGCCCAGATCGTGCCCCAGATCGGGAATAACCCGGAGCTCAAGGACTTTTTCGATCTGGTTTTTTCCTTCAATGTCATGCATGAGGGTAACGGCGGCATAAAGATCGTACCCGGGAACGATGAGCAGCCCGGCGAACATGTGATCCTGCGTTCCCGCCTGAAATCGCCGCGCTATTCATTGGCCGCGGCATGGATGGAGGCCGACGATGCGACGGCGCTGAAAAACCTGGCCTCCGACGATTTCCCGCTGTTCCGCAAGGTTATGATCGCCCCGGAAAGCGCGGCTGCGCTTGGCGCGCCGCCGCTCAGCCCGGACGAAGCGGACGCCGGATCGGTGGTCTTGAGAGAATACCGGCCTGGCCGGGTGGTGCTGAACGTATCAACGGACCGGCCCGCCATACTGCGTATCGCGGATAAATACGATCCGGACTGGCGCGCTTATATCAACGGGAAGCCGGCGCCGGTGCTGCGGGTGGATTATATTTTTCAAGGCGTCTACGTGGAGCCGGGGCTCCATGAAGTCGTGCTCCGCTACGCGCCCTCGCAAGACATGTTCAGAACATTTCCTTGCCCATTTGATTATTTTCTGATGCTGTT
>JAGYMT010000241.1 GCA_018400335.1 Kiritimatiellia bacterium
CTAATTTTGGCCTGCGTCAATAATCACGGCGTGCTCGGAGAGCCCGCCCTACCCGGCAAAATGCCGTATAATGGCTGTAATAACGGTAGGGCGGGCTCTCCGAGCACGCCGCCATCAATAGCAAGAGGTCATAATGCGAATTCCTGGCAAGAAATGCTTGTGTTTGAACGGGGCGTGATATAAAGTGTAGATCTGGATATTTAAGGCATTTATTCAAAGGAGATAGCAAGATGGCTGATAAAAAAATGGTAATGATTGACGGAAACACCGCGGCGGCGAACGTGGCGCATGCCACTAACGAGGTGATCGCCATATACCCGATCACGCCCTCATCCAACATGGGTGAAACGGCCGATGAGCTCAGCGCGGCCGGCGTGAAGAACATATGGGGCACGATTCCCTCCGTGGTGGAATTGCAGTCCGAGGGTGGAGCCAGCGGCGCGATACACGGCGCCCTCACCTCCGGCGCGCTCGCGACCACCTTCACCGCTTCCCAGGGACTGCTGCTGATGATCCCCAACATGTTCAAAATCGCAGGCGAGCTGACCAGCACGGTCTTCCACGTATCAGCGCGTTCGGTCGCCTGCCAGGCGCTTTCCATTTTCGGCGACCATTCGGACGTCATGGCCACGCGCTCGACAGGTTTCGCGCTGCTCGCTTCGAGCTCGCTGCAGGAAATTTCCGACTTGGCGCTGATCGCCCAGGCCTCAACGCTCGAGACGCGCGTGCCCTTTATTCATTTCTTCGACGGCTTTCGCAACTCGCACGAGGTCCAGAAAATAGAAGAAGTGTCACGCGAAGCGATAAAGCAAATGATCAGCGACGAACTCGTTATGGCGCACCGTGCGCGGGGACTCTCCCCGGACAGGCCCGTCATCCGCGGGACTTCCCAGAACCCGGACGTATTCTTCCAGGGCCGCGAAACGGTCAACTCCTGCTACCTGGCCGCGCCGGGCATCGTCCAAAAGCAGATGGACAAGTTCGCGGGCATCACCGGCCGCGCCTATAAGCTGTTCGACTATGTAGGCGCGCCCGACGCCGAGAAGGTGCTCGTGATAATGGGCTCCGGCTGCGAAACGGCGCACGAGACGGTGGAACACCTCGTTTCGAAGGGCGAGAAGGTCGGCCTCGTCAAGGTGCGCCTCTACCGGCCGTTTGACGTGAAGGCATTCGTCGGGGCGCTCCCGAAGTCCGTCGCTTCGATCGCCGTGCTGGACAGGACCAAGGAGCCGGGCGCCATAGGCGAGCCTCTCTATATTGATGTCCGCAGCGCGGTCGGCGAGGCCGTGAGCGAGAAATTGATGGAGAACTATCCGCACATCCTCGGCGGCCGCTACGGGCTGGGCTCCAAGGAGTTCACCCCGGCCATGGTCAAGGCCGTGTTCGACAACCTGCCGTCCGACGGAAAGAAGGCGGGCATCAACCACTTCACGGTCGGCATCAATGACGATGTGACCCACACCAGCCTCACGGTTGACAAGGGCTTCCATATCCCGCATGCCGGGCGTGTGCAGTGCATGTTCTACGGGCTCGGCTCCGACGGCACGGTGGGCGCGAACAAGAACTCGATCAAGATAATCGGTCAGGAGACCGACAACTTCGCCCAGGGCTACTTCGTGTACGACTCGAAAAAGGCCGGGGCGATCACTATCTCGCACCTCCGGTTCGGCCCCGGCATTATCCGCAGCCCGTACCTGTGCTCGAACGCCGATTTCATCGCATGCCACAATTTCTCGTTCCTCGAGAAATATGACATGCTCTCCGACGTGAAGGAAGGCGGCGTGTTCCTGCTGAACAGTCCCTACGGCGCCGACGAGGTGTGGGAGCGCATCCCGGACGAGGTGGCTCAACAGATTATTGAGAAGAAGATCAAGTTCTACATCATAGACGCCATTTCCCTGGCCCAGAAGCTGAAGCTTGGCGCGCGCATCAATACCATCATGCAGACGTGCTTCTTCAGGATCTCCGGAATACTCCCGCCGGACAAGGCCATCGAGGCGCTGAAGAAGGCGGTCAAGAAGACCTACGGCAGGAAAGGCGAGGAAGTGGTCAAGATGAACTTCAACGCCATTGACGAGGCCGTTTCGGTTCTCCACGAGGTCAAGGTTCCCGCGAAGCCGGCAGGCAAGCTCAAGATGCCGCCGGTCGTCCCGGATCACGCGCCGGAATTCGTGAAGAACGTGACGGCCATGATCATGAGCCAGAAGGGCAATGACATACCGGTGAGCGCCATGCCGGCGGACGGAACGTGGATATCCGGCACGACGCGCTTCGAGAAGCGCAATATCGCGATCGAAATTCCGCAGTGGGATCCGAATCTCTGTATCCAGTGCGGACAATGCTCGCTCGTATGCCCGCACGCGGCCATACGCGTGAAAGTGTACGACGCCGCCCGCCTGAAGGACGCACCCGCGGAGTTCAAGTCCGTAGACGCCAAGGGCAAGGAATATGCAGGGATGAAGTACACCGTGCAGGTCGCCCCGGAGGATTGCACAGGGTGCGGCAGCTGCGTCTTCAACTGCCCGGCGCGCGAAAAGGATCCCGCGACGAAGGCCGAGACGGGGCACCGAGCCATTGATATGGTTCCCCAGATCCCGTTGCGCAAACAGGAGGCCGCGAATTTCGATTTCTTCATGTCCATCCCGGACATGGATCCGCGGCTGTACAATCGGGCCACGATCAAGGGCAGCCAGTTCGTGCGCGCCATGTTCGAGTTCTCGGGCGCATGCGCCGGATGCGGGGAGACCCCGTACATCAAGCTGCTCACGCAGCTCTTCGGCGATCGCGCGATGATCGCGAACGCCACCGGCTGCTCCTCGATCTACGGCGGCAATCTGCCCACCACGCCCTACTGCAAGCGCGAAGACGGGCGCGGGCCGGCATGGTCCAACTCGCTTTTCGAGGACAATGCGGAGTTCGGGTTCGGAATGAGGCTCGCCGTTGACAAGTTCAGCGCCTATGCGCTGGAGCTCCTTGCAGCAGGCCTGGAACGGCCGGACGCCGCCGCGTTCAAGGACCTGTTGATCGAACTGCGCGACGCCGACCAGTCCTCCCCCGCGGGGATCGAGGAACAGCGCGCCAGGGTCGAGAAGTTGAAGGAACAGCTCAAGAAGATAAAGGACTCCTGGGCCGCGCAGCTCGACTCCGTTGCCGACTATCTGGTCAAGAAATCGGTATGGGTGGTGGGCGGCGATGGCTGGGCCTATGATATCGGCTACGGCGGGCTCGATCACGTGCTGGCCTCCGGCCGGAACATTAACGCGCTGGTGCTCGACACGGAGGTCTATTCCAACACGGGCGGACAGGCATCCAAGGCCACGCCCATGGGCGCCGTCGCAAAGTTCGCTGCGGCCGGCAAGCCGTTGATGAAGAAGGATCTCGGCATGATATCCATGACTTATGGCAACATATATGTTGCCACGGTGGCCATGGGCGCGAACCCGAACCAGGTGGTGAAGGCTTTCGCGGAGGCGGACGCCTATGACGGACCCTCTATCATCATCGCCTACTCAACCTGCATTGCCCACGGGATAGACATGCTCAAGGGGCTGGCCTATCAGAAGAGCGCCGTGCAGTCGGGCCGGTTCCAGTTGTACCGCTACAACCCGGACCTCCTCAAGAAGGGCGAAAACCCGCTGAAGCTCGACAGCAAGGCGCCGACGATGAAGTTCAGCGAGTCTGCTATGAACGAAAACAGGTTCCGGGTGCTCAAGCAGATGAGCCCGGAGAGCGCCTCGCGCCTGATGGACCAGGCGGATAAGCTGGCTGCGGCCAAGTATGATCTCTATCAGAAGCTGGCCGGCCTCGCCCCATGCTCGGGCGAGCCTCCTGCCGACGCCGACGGCGCTTCCGCATGAGCACGCAAGGAAAATGAGTGGCGCATCTGCGATCAGGTGCAAGATGTCCGGACTCC
>JAGYMT010000242.1 GCA_018400335.1 Kiritimatiellia bacterium
ACCGGCACAGGGCACGGTGGTGATGTTAGGGGGTTCACTGAGGACTGACGTGGAATGATGATTAATTACCACGAGCCGCCCCCCCTCAGAAATCCGTCGTTAATCCGCACGGCTGCGGTTGTAAGTCTCCGAAGCGCAGCGTTTAATCATCATACCACCGTCACTCAGTCATCAATGCAATTTTAATGGTCTGCACGTTCTAATTTGAGATTTTACATTTTACATTTTTACTGGATCAACGACGGCAAATTGACCCGCTGAAAAGCCAGCCGCCGGTAATTATCTCGCTCGTACAGCACGCCGATCTGTCCGCCGTCCAATGTCACAAGAGACACGTTGCCGGCCGGGCCGTCATCGAGTACACGTGAGACCGGCCAGGTGGTGCCGTCGTCCAGGCTGACTTTCAAAGTTAAACCTGTTCTATTCTTGACCGATCCGCAAAAGGCAATCGGCCGAACCGTTTTCGCCGCGTCGTTACCCGGCGTTTCCACGGCAAGCATTGCGCCCTGCCCGGCGATCGGCAAATTGGGCTCGTAACGCGTTTCGGCAAGACTGGAGCCGCCATCGTGGCTGACCAGGAGCGGACGTCCGGGCGGTGGCGGTCCGATTCGCGGTCCGACCCGCGGGCTCACGAGCACGCGGCCGTCCGAGAGTTCGACAACCGAAAGATCGCCGGCCATGTACAAGGGGGCCAGGGCGCCGGGCTGCCAGGTTTTCCCATGATCGTCCGACATCACCAGCGCGATGGTGTTTTTCTTATGGAACGCCATCAGCAGGCGGCCCTTAAAACGTCCGTGGCGCAACTGGATCGCGCTGTTAGCGGTGCCGGGGATCAGGCTTTTTCTGTTGCCGCTTTTCCAGTTCCCGGGCAGCGCCCCGTTCAACGTTTGCGGCCCCGACCACGTGAGCCCGTCGTCTTTCGAGGCGAGCACCCATGCCCCCTGAATGAAAAGAAAGAGTTCGCCGGTCTCCGTGTCCGGCAACGGGGCGGGGTACCGCGCATCGTAAGCAGCTCCGCGATCGATCACGATGGCCTGTTCCGACCAGGTGCGTCCATCGTCGTCGGAAGACTTCATGGCGCAATGTATCTCGCCCGACAGGATTTCTATCCCCTGGATTTTCTCCCATTCCCAGCCGTGGCAAAGGTAGGAGCGGCGCGCTTCCGAGAACGCAAGCACTCGCCCGCCCGCGGTCTTGCACAACGCGGGGGTCCGGTATTGAGAATAGCCTTCGGAATTCAATTGCCACACATCCGTGGTCGGCAAAGCCGGTTCGGCGAACCGACCTTCCGCCCGGAATTCGTGGATCCGCAGCGTGCCGCGCCCGGGCAGGAAACCGAAATTGATTGGCCGGCCGAGGGCGCTGAGGTGACCGGCGGCGTTCTTCGGCCCTTTGCCGTTGCCGGTACGGAAAACCTCCCGTCCGTTGATCGAAAAACACAGGTCTTCTCCTCGGCGCGAGAGGTCAATCGTGAACCGTTCGCCGGGGCGGAAAAAGTCGCTGCTCCGGCCGGCCACCTGTTTGCCGGATGCACCGTCCGCAGGAAACCATGACCTGCGCGGTTCGCACCTGCCGTAAACGATGCGCATCTGCTTGGCCAGGGACTTGAATGGCGGGTCCACATCCTCGTCCAGACAGATGCGAAAAGCGTGCGCGCCCTCCGGGCGGGTCCAGTGTTCTCCATACCGCCCGCCCAGCAGTATTGATGCCCCGTCGCCGGCCAGGCGGTCGAGGGACAATTTCGCATGAATGTGAAAATCGGATAATTTCAGGCTGGCATCGGCGAACACCGGGTTGCCCCAGCGTTCGTCCGGCGGCACGACCAACGCTTCGTCTTCGCAACGGCAGCGACCGTCACCGCCGCCAACCAGTCCAACCGGATCACCGGCCTTAATGAACACCTTCCGGTTCTTTGCTTTATTCATATTCGTCCTCCCAAACCGTTTGCTTATCATTGATGACAGAGTCCAGATCACAGCGCATGAAAGACAGGCGCCGGAACTTGTCCCGTTCGTAAAGTATGCCAAGTTGTCTCCCCGGCAGTTCGACCAGCGACATGTTGCCGGCCTTGCCTTCATCGAGAACCCGCGCGATCGGCCAGGTAGCGCCATCATCCAGACTGGCTTTCAATGTCAAGCGGGTGCCGCCCTCGGCCGGCCCGCAGAAGATGATCGGCCGAACCTTGCCTTCCACAGCGGAATCACTCGATTCGAGGGCAAGCAATTCTCCGCCGCGGCCCGGCATCGGGATGGCCGGTTCAAAGCGGATTTCGGAAAATGTCGCGCCGCCGTCGCTGCTGAAGACGAACATGCGTTCGTTTTTGGGCGAGTTGCCGCCCCGGGGGCTCATGAGCACCCGCCCGTCGGCGAGCTCCACCAGGGTTGGTTCGCTGGCCGAGGACCAGGCCGCCAACGCGCCCGGCTGCCATGTGCGCCCGTGGTCATCGGAAAACATCAGCCCGACGACGCCGCCGCCCGCGAGCGCGACCAGCAGACGCCCCTTGCATCGCCCATGACGCAACTGGATTGCGCTGTTGGCCGTACCGGGCGATAGAAGGGGGAATCCTCCCGGCGCCGAGCCGGCCAGGGAGCGCGGTTCCGACCACGTCCGGCCTTCGTCGCGCGAAGCGATCATCCAGGGGCCGCCACGGGTAAAGAGAAAAAGTTCCCCGGTTTCGCGGTCGAACACCGGCGAGGGATCGCGCGCGTCGTAACTCATGCCCCGATCGATGAGGGTTTGCGGTTCCGACCAGCTCAGGCCGTTGTCATCGGAATATTTCATCTGGCACTGGACTTCGTCCTTGGCATACTCCCCCAGCAATCGCACCGTTTCCCATTCCCAGGCGCGTGAAAGGCGAGCCCGACGCGCCTCAGCGAAGGCCAGCAGTCGCCCGCTCGGGGCCATGCACAGAGAGGGAATCCGGTAGTGGGTGTAGCCGCCGGAATTGAACTGCCAGGCATCCGAGGTCGGAAAGATCGGCCCGGGAAGAGTCCCTTCGGCCCAGAAATCGTGGATCCGTACCGTACCGCGACCGGGCAGAAAGCCGACGCTGAACGGCCAGCCGGGATCGCCGTGGCGCCCGACCGGGATCATTCCTCCTTCGCGCAGGCGGAGGCGAAAAACCTCCCGCCCGTCGATGGCAAAAGTCAGTGTCCCCCCCTGCCGGGAGAGGTCGATTGTGAACGGTTCTCCGGGCCGGAAGAAGTCACTGCTGACGCCGGCCACGGCTTTCTCGTTCATGGAATCCGTAAGGTTCCAGTGCTTCGCCGGATTCGTTTTTCCGTAAACGATATGCATCTGCTTTTCGAATATCTGTCGCGCCTCGGGAATGATGTCCTCATCGAGACTGATGCGGAAGCCATGATTACCTTCCGGCCGGGAATGGGAGTAATGATAGTGGCCGCCCAGGAGCATCGATGCGCCGGTGCCGATCACCCGATCCAGCGTCAATCGGGCATGAACGTGGAAGTCACTATCGTCGAGACATG
Source organism: Kiritimatiellia bacterium (assembly GCA_018400335.1). The sequence continues at coordinate 3,489 of JAGYMT010000242.1, forward strand.
CATCGGCGAACACCGGGTTGCCCCAGCGCTCGTCCGGCAGCAGTATGAACGCGGTGTCTTCGCGAAAAGATCGTTTCTCGTCACTGCCGAGGATCCCTGTCGGTTCCCCCGCACGGACAAATACCTTTCGATGTGATTTCTCTGTCATTTCCATTTCATCTCATTTGTTTTCGTGGAATATTATGCTTATTAATCGAACAATGGGGTATGTTACTCGACTTTTATAAATTATTCAACCAACCACATGGGATCCCCGCCGTGCCTTGTGCCGGTAGGGTGAAGATCAAAAGCGACAAATGAACTCCCGACTCGTAAATATTCTGTGAAACACGTTACCGCCGGGCTTGTCCCGGTGGAGCAGTATTTCTGCACTACAAATGGAGCCGCCCCACCCCGGCCTCGTCCGC
>JAGYMT010000243.1 GCA_018400335.1 Kiritimatiellia bacterium
CAGAGGGACAGGCATGCGGAGGTGGTTTTCTGCCTCGCACTGACGGCGGCATCGGCGGAGAAAATCGCGAAAGAAATCCGCAATCTTCAGAGGACGGAGATAGCGGAGGTGTTCGAGTCATTCCAGAAGAAGCAGGTCGGCTCTTCAACAATGCCCCAGAAGCGGAACCCGCACAAGAGCGAGCGCATATGCTCGCTTTCGAGAATAGTTCGTTCCGCCGTTGCGCCGGCCATGGAGAATATCGCGCTTGAGCACGAGCGGGACCTCACCAATTCCGCCGCGGAGCGGGTCATCTTCCCGGAGTCGTTCATGTTGAGCGACTACCTCCTGCGTCAGCTCAATGATGTGCTCTCGGGACTTGATATCAGGGAGGATCACATACTGGCCAATCTCGGGCTGACCGGCGGGCTCATTATGAGCGAGCGGGTGATGGTGAGTCTGGTTGACCGGGGCATGGGCAGGCAGGAGGCGCACGAGACTCTTCGCCGCGCGGCCGGTGAAACACTGGAAACAGGGCGACCGTACAAGGACGTGCTCATGGGGCTTCCGGGAGTGTCGTCACTGATGAAGGAAGCTGAACTTGACGCGGCGCTGGATCCGCGTCGCTATATTGGAACGGCGGTCGAGCAGGTTGACGCGGTCATAGCGGACCTGAGCGCCCGCGCATAGCCCGGAGGTAATATGCCGTCTCTTGCAGTTGTGGGCGCCCAGTGGGGCGATGAAGGAAAAGGGAAGATTGTTGACGCCCTTGCCGGAAAATCCGATGTCGTTGTGCGCTTCCAGGGCGGCGACAATGCCGGCCACACGGTTTTTCACAACGGCGATAAGTTCGTGTTTCACATCCTGCCGTGCGGCATTCTCCACGAAGGGGTTTTGTGCGTCATCGGCGGCGGAGTGGTGATTAACCTGCAGAAGCTGACCGACGAATTGAAGGCGCTGCCGATTGCCGAGGCCGAGGCGATAGCGCGGCTGCGCATAAGCGGTGATGCGCATCTCATCCTTCCCTGCCACCTGGTCGAGGATCGGCGCGACGAATCCATCCGCGGCGGCTCGAAGATAGGCACCACGCAGAGGGGGATCGGCCCGGCCTATGCCGACCGCGCGGCGCGTATCGGCCTGCGATTGGCCGACACTCTCGACGCGGATTATTTCCGCGCGCGGCTTGAAGCCTGTCTCGAGATGAAGCGAAACCCGCTTTCCCGGGAGAAGGCGGGCGAGGCGTTTGATCTTGACCGGGTCTCGGAGGACTTGCTCGCGCTTGCCGCGCCGCTGGCCGGATCAATTGTCAATACCGGCGTCCTCCTGGAGGAACAGCTCAAGAAGGGGAAATCAGTGCTCTTCGAGGGCGCCCAAGGCACGATGCTGGATATCAGCGGCGGCACTTATCCCTACGTCACATCGTCTCACACTATCGCCGGCGGCATCTGTGTCGGAACGGGCCTCGGGCCCCACGCGATAGACAGGATCGCCGGCGTCACGAAGGCTTATGCCACCCGTGTGGGCGAGGGACCGTTCCCCACGGAGTTGAACGATGAAACAGGTTCGGAACTGCGGCGCATAGGCGGGGAATACGGCGCGACAACGGGCCGTCCGCGGAGGTGCGGCTGGCTCGACCTCGTGCAGCTCAGGCACGCCAGGAGGCTGAACAGTCTGGACGAGCTGATAATGACCAAGCTGGACGTGCTTGACGAGTTCGACGAAATAGGGGTGTGTAACGCCTACCTGTGCCGGGGCAAACGGATTGACGAGATGCCCTGCAACCAGCTGGATCTGGCCTCCGCCACTCCCGAATATGAGTTTCTTCCCGGGTGGAAATGTTCGACCGCCGCCGCCGGATCTTTCGAAGACCTGCCGCGCGCGGCCCGTGAATTCATTGCCTTCGTGGAAGAACAGGCCGGGGCGCCCGTGAGCATGATATCGAATGGGAAAGAACGTTCCCGGTTGATCGTCCGATCTCTGCGCCCCTGCGCCTCTGCGCGAGATCGTATTTCGTCGAAACCTTGATTGCCGGGTTTAGGATGAATTTTCCAGCGATCACTGGCTACGAGATCTGCGGCGTGCTGGGTCAGGGCGGAATGGGCACGGTATACCTTGCCCGCCAGTTATCCCTGAACAGGCAGGTTGCCGTCAAGATCCTGCCGCGCCATCTCGCGGGCGACGAATCCTACGTTGCGCGTTTTCACCAAGAGGCGAAGGCCGCCGCCAAGATCAAGCACACCGGTATCGTTCAGATCTACGACGCTGCCGAGGAAGAAGGGTTGTGCTATTTTGTGATGGAGTACGTGAGCGGAGAGACAACGCTTAACAGGGTGCGCAGGAAAGGGCGCCTTGACGAGTCGAGTTCGCTTCTCATCGCCGAGGCGGTGGCCGTGGCGCTTGAATATGCGTGGAGCGAGGCGAAGCTCGTGCACCGCGACCTCAAGCCGGACAATATTGTTATTGACGGTGACGGCACCGTTAAGGTGGTTGATCTCGGCCTCGCAAAGCTGGTGGGGCATTCTTCACGGGCCATAACCCTGTCCAAGATGATGATAGGCACTCCCCATTACTGCGCGCCCGAGCAGGCGAGGGGCGAATTCTCCGTTGATTCCCGCGCCGATATCTACTCGCTGGGCGCGACACTGTATCATTTTCTGGTGGGTACGGCTCCTTTCGCCGACACCTCCGGGGTATCGGCGATGGTCAAAAACGTCACTGATTATCTGCCCGATCCGATGGATTGCCATGATGATATCTTCGAGCCGATCGTCTGGCTCATCGAAAAGATGATGGCGAAGGACAAGAATCACAGGCAGCAGAGTTGGGATGACGTTCTCACCGATATTGACAGGGTGATGGGAGGCGAGCTTCCCGCCATGCCCCTGCTTCACGAGGGCGCCAGCACCGTCAGTCGCGGGGAGTTCAGGGCCGGAACCGCGCGGAAGACCTCGATACTCCAGTCTGCCTCCGCTGTTGATCAGGGGGGCCTCGCACGGACTTCCATGCGCTTCAGGATCTTTCTGGTGCTTGCCGCACTGTTCACGATAATGCTCTACGCGGCTTGGTTCAGAATGGAGAACAGGCGCAAGGCCGCGGAGATAGAGATTGCCGTGCCGTGATCAGTTGCCGGAACCGGGGGAATTAAGCAGGGCGGCATCGGCCAGAACCAGCGCGGCCATTGCCTCCACTATGGGAACCGCGCGCGGCAGCACACAGGGGTCATGGCGTCCTTTGGTTTCGATAGTCTTCATTTTTCCGCTGTAGTCGGCGCTCGTCTGTCCGGCGCTTATTGTCGGAACCGGCTTGAAGGCCACTCGGAAGACGATCGGCTCCCCGTTGCTTATCCCGCCCTGCACTCCGCCGCTGCGGTTGGTGACCGTTCCAAGCCTGTCGCCTTTCATGACGAACATGTCGTTGTTCTCCGACCCGCGCAGCTTGGTCCCGTTGAAGCCGGATCCCACGTCGAATCCCCTGGCGGCGGGAATGGACAGCATGGCGTGCGCGAGCACGGCGCTGATCTTGTCGAAAACCGGCTCGCCCCAACCAGGCGGGACGTTACGGCACACGCAGGTTATCACGCCGCCAACCGAATCGCTCGCGGCGGCAGCCGACTTTATAACGGCCTCCATCCGTGCGGCGGCGTCGGCATCCGGACAGCGCGTTGGAGAGGCGTCAACCTGTTCGCGCGTGAGTGACAGGTGGTCCTGTTCCGGCGCCTGAACTTCTCCGACGGCGCTTACCCATCCCACGATTTCGACACCGTGCCTGCTCGCAAGGAACTTCCCGGCCACCGCGCCGGCCGCAACCCGGCCCACGGTCTCCCTTGCGCTCGCGCGCCCGCCGCCGCTTGCGGCAGCAATCCCGTACTTCGCC
>JAGYMT010000244.1 GCA_018400335.1 Kiritimatiellia bacterium
TGATGCCATTGTCGCGCGGCGAAAGGATAACCTGAATCTCGTGGAATTGCGCTTCGAGGCTGGTCGCGAGCACAAGGGCTCCTTCCTGCGCAGCCGTGCGTTTTTCAGGGAGGCGGAGTATGATTCCGCTCAGGCGCGGCGCTCGCTGGCTGTGGCGAGGAGGCAGCTTGCCACGGCCATGGGTCGGCAGGAGAACGATCCCCGGCTCTCGATCAAGGGCGAATGGCAGGTCGTTGATCCGGAGCCGGATCCATCGTTTCTTGAGCTAGTTGCCGGGACGCCCGATCACCGGGCGGCCGCAGCCCGCTACCGGGCGGCGCGAGAGAGCGTTCGCGGCGCGAGAAGCGAGTTCTATCCATCATTGTCGGCCTCCGCTTCAATAGGACGGCATGGCGATGACTGGGATCCCGATAGGGACAGGTGGAGCGTGGGGATGTCGCTATCCCTTCCGTTATTTACCGGCGGACGCATTCTTTACGGTATGAGGGGCGCGCTCGCCGATCAAAGGGTGGCGGAGTTCGACCTCGCTGATTCCGACAACCAGCTTGCTACTATCCTGGAACAGCGGTTCTCCACATGGCAGGATGCGGTGGAACGACTGAGCGTTCAACGTGACTTCCTGGAAGCGGCGGAAGTTCGCGCCGAAATCGCCCGAAGCCAGTATTCAAACGGTCTACTTTCCTTCCAGGACTGGGACGCCATTGAAAACGACCTGATAAGCCAGGAGAGGGCTATGCTTGCAAGCCGGCGCGATGCCGTGCTGGCGGTCGCCAACTGGCAAAGGGCAATAGGAGCGGGGGTTATTCCATGAAAAGCAAGCTGATCTTCTGGTGGCTGGCGGTTGTTATAGTGATTGGATCCGGCGCCGGCTTCGCAATATGGCGCCAAAAGAAGGCGGCAGCCGTATCTGAAATTCCGACGGTTCGCGTGGTTCGTGGCAACATGAGGCTGACCGTGCTAACCACCGGCACGGTCAAGCCGCAGAACAGGCTGGAAATTAAATCACCTATAGCGGGCCGGGTAGAGGAAATCCTCGTCCGCGAAGGGGAGTCCATGGTGAAGGGGCGGATCATGGCATGGCTCAGTTCGACCGAGCGCGCCGCCCTGCTCGATGCCGCCCGGGCCAAGGGGACGACTGAGCTCGTTTACTGGGAGGGTCTATACAGGCCGACCCCGCTCGTAGCGCCCATAGACGGCAGCGTTATCGCCCGCAATATCGAGCCGGGGCAGACGGTTACCGCGCAGGACGTTCTTCTCGTAATGTCCGATCGCCTGATCGTGGAGGCGCAGATTGATGAAACCGATATCGCCGGCATCGCTATAGGTCAGCGCGCGGAAATCACGCTGGACGCGTATCCCGACCAGGCAATGAGCGGAGAGGTGGATCATATAGCCTATGAAGCCAAAACGGTGAACAATGTAACCATGTATATGGTTGATGTCCTTCCCCATGCCATACCGGAGTTTCTCCGCAGCGGAATGACGGCTAATGTTATGGTGATCATGGCGGAGAAGAATGACGTCCTCCTGTTGCCTGCCGATGCCATTATCAGCGAGCGCGGCTCAACTATGGTTCAAATTCACGAGCCGGACTTCCGTCCAAGACAGTCGTCAAAGCGAGTCCGAACGGGCATAAGCGACGGAAGGAATGTCGAGATCGTTGACGGGCTTGAGGATGGCGATGTGGTGATTCGCAGGACGGTTGTCCGCTCTGAACCGTCCGGGAGCGCGGCGCGGAACCCGTTCATGCCGGTTCGTCCGGGTCGGCGTTGATGATGTCTTTTGCAAGGGGTGGAGGCAGCCGGCAATCGCATGATTTCTTTCAATAATATTTCAAAGACGTATGCCTGCGGGGAAAGCGCGGTTCACGCCTTGCGCGGCGTTTCATTTTCCATCGAGGCGGGCGAATATGTGGCAATAATGGGGCCCTCGGGATCCGGCAAATCAACATTGATGCACATCCTCGGGTTGCTCGACACGCCTGATGGAGGCTCCTATTCCCTGCTGGGGCGTGATGTTACGTCACTCACAGATGATGCGCTCGCCCACCTCAGGAATACGAGGATCGGCTTCGTGTTTCAGCATTTCAATCTGCTCGCCCGCACCACGGCGATGGAGAATGTCGCTCTGCCGATGCTGTACTCGTCCGGGAAGGCCGACTTGATGAAGACGCGTCGCGCGCTCGATCAGGTGGGGCTCGGCGACCGGTTGCGCCATAAGCCGAATGAGCTATCTGGCGGTCAGCAGCAGAGGGTGGCCATAGCCAGAGCGCTGATTCACGATCCGCCCATCATTCTGGCGGATGAGCCGACAGGAAACCTCGATTCAAAGAGCACGGATGATATTCTTGATCTTCTCACGGGCCTGAACGCTTCGAGAATCACCGTTATTCTTGTCACCCATGAGATGAACGTGGCGGAACGGGCGCGCAGGATCATCCGCATGCATGACGGCATGATCAAGTCCGATGAGCGCACCACGTTGCGCCAGCCGGCACCAGCCTCGGGCGGATCTTCGACGAATACTGCTGGATGGCAGGCTCCATCGGAGCGCTCGACTTCATTGACCGGCGAGATTCCCAGCCATTTTAAGCATGCCTGGCGAGCGCTGGCGGCTAACAAGGTGCGCACTTTTCTCTCGACTCTGGGGATTCTGATAGGCGTCGCGGCGGTGATCGCCATGATGGCTATAGGAACCGGTGCTCGCCGCTCAATCGAGCAGCAGCTCTCTTCGCTCGGTTCCAATCTTCTCGTCGTGAGGCCTGGCGCGCAGCGAACGGCAGGCGTGGCGCTCCAGTCGGGATCCGTGACCCGCTTCACGCTGCGCGATGCGGACGCTATAAGGGAGGAAGTGCCCATGGCCAGGTTTGTCAGTGCCACGGTTTCCGGGCGAGGACAGGTTGTGTTCGGCAATAGGAATTGGAACACGCAGATTGCGGGGGCATCCCCCGAATACGAGGATATCCAGAACAGCCATCCGATCGCAGGACGCTTCTTCACGGAGGATGATGTAAAGACGAGGGCTCGCGTGGCTGTTATCGGGCTTACTCTCGTTCGTGAGTTATTCGGGGACGCAAACCCGCTCGGTGAATACATCAAGATCAACAGGGTGATTTTCCGGGTGGTCGGCGTGCTTCCTGAAAAGGGCGCGAGCGGATGGCGGGATCAGGATGACATAGTTGTGATTCCTGTAACCACGGCTATGTATCGGCTGCTTGGCAGGGAATATGTTGACTCGATAGAGATCGAGGCGGTCAGTGCCTCTTCGATGGAGGCCGCCCAGGAAGCCATCAGGAGGATCATTATTCGCAACCACCGCTTGCCCCCGGCTCGCGAGGAATCCTTCAATATCCGCAATATGTCTGAAATCCTGGAGGCGCTCACCTCGACAAGCAGGACGATGGCCTGGCTTCTTTTCTCTATCGCCGCCATTTCGCTGCTGGTCGGAGGAATCGGCATCATGAACATCATGCTTGTATCGGTCACCGAGCGAACACGTGAAATAGGAACAAGAAAAGCCGTGGGAGCGCGCAGGCGCGATATCCTAGCTCAATTTCTTACGGAGGCGCTGGTGATCAGTCTTGCCGGCGGCGGAGTCGGGATATTGCTTGGATCGGGGATCAGCCTGGCCGTATCCAGGCTTGCCGGGTGGACCGTAGCCATCACATGGGAGTCAATCCTCATCTCCTGTGGCTTTTCGGTCCTAGTCGGTGTCGTTTTCGGCATCTGGCCTGCCCGCAAGGCAGCGATCATGAATCCTATAGACGCGCTACGCTATGAGTGATGTATCGAGGATCCAAAGGGTGTAAGACAAATTTGTTGGTCTGATCATGGTGTTGGTGCGCAAGTTGGC
>JAGYMT010000245.1 GCA_018400335.1 Kiritimatiellia bacterium
TTTTACGGCTGTTTTCCCGGTAGGGCGCGATCTCCGAGCGCGCCGTTCCCATAGGCATCGGCCATAATGCGAATTGCTAGAGATTGTGGAAATTCTCATTATGATCGTCCACCGCGACCTTGAGTCGCGGGAACGGGAGAGTGGGGTGAAAAGGGGCGCCTTTTCACCCCACTCTCGGGATCCTGCCGCGCAAGGCGGCGGGGGGCAATAATAATGAGAATCGCGAAAAAAGGAGTTTCGCGAAAAAGAACTTGGTTTTGGCGTTCGTGCGAGTACACTTCCCGCAGTTGATCATTTACGGTGGGGGGGCAGTATGTCTGAACTTAAGAATACATTTTCATGGTCGATATCGGCGATGCGGGATTTTGAGGAATGCCATCGGCGCCGGTATTGGGCGAAATATGCGATGTGGGGCGGATGGAAGGACATTGCCGACGAGACAAGGCGCGCTGCCTACCGGCTCTCGAAGATGGAGAACAGGTTCACCCTGCTCGGCAACGCGGTCGAGCAGGCGGTGATGTGGGCTCAGCGCCGGTTGCAGCGCGGCGAGAGCGTAACCGCGGATCAGGCTTATGACGCGGCCGCCAGGCCGTTCCTGAATAAGCGCTGGCTCGAATCCCGCAAGCGATTGTGGGAGGCGAACCCGAAGCGGTTCTGCTGTCTCCACGAGCATTACTACCCGGAACACCATCACGGTCCCGAGAAGGAAATGACGGAGCGTATGTCGGAGTGCGCGAAACAGTGTGTTTCCAATTTTCTCGCCAGGATCGCGCCCGCGTTGAAGAGTGTGGCGGCGGACCGGGAAATAGATATAGCGACCATGGAACGGGGCGACCCGGAATCGCTGGAGCTGGACGGCATCAAGATCTATGCCATTCCTGATTACGCCTACCGGCTGGGCGACGCCATTCACATCCATGACTGGAAGTCGGGCAGGCCCAAGCCGTTTCACGCACAACAGGTGGCGTTGTACGGTGTGTGGGCCGTCGTTAAGCACGGCGGCGCCCCGGGCCGCGTTCACGCGCATCTTGAGTATCTGTTGAGCGGCGAGACCAGGAGCGCCGTTCTGAATGAAGCCGACGTGAAATCAACGCATGACCTGATCTCGCACTCCGCGGCGGAGATGGCTGAATACGTCGTGGATGGCGATATCGCGAAGAACGTTCCCCTTCCCAAGGAGGATTGGGAGATGACGGCCGATCAGGACGCGTGCCGGCGTTGCAATTTCTATGAGTTGTGCAAGCCGGAATTATGATTCAGCGGCATTCCACTATTCCAGCATTCCTGTTCCTGTGGGACGAAAGTGGCTTGATTTATCACCCATCACTATTCGGAGAGAGGCGGAAACATGAATAAGACCAATGGATCGGGAATACCGCGGCGCGATCTGGATATCATTCGCAGGCTGGCTGAAACCAAGGTCGAAACAGCCGCGAGCTCCGTGAACACGGAGCGGCGCAAGGCGTGGTATGCCCTTGATTCGGGCGACGGGGATCGCGTGATGGTTCTCGCCGAACATGGCGGTATCAGGGATGCGGACAGACCGGTAAAGGTGGACGTTCTCGAATGCGAGGACGAGTGGGCGCGCGGCATCGAGCGCTCACTGCGCTCGGAAATCCTTCGGTTCGAGGAGTTGAAGGATGATTTCGCGGTCGAACCCTTCGTCAATCTCAATTGGCGCGTTTCCTTCAGCGATTATGGCGTGCAGGCCGTGGTTCACCAAGGCGGGGACGAATCGCACATGGGCTCCCGCTCTTGGGATCCGCCGATAAGGGATCTTGACAAGGACTTCGACAAGCTTCATCCGCGGACGTGCACGGTGGACCGGCCAGCCACTCTGGCGGCGAAGGAGAGGCTGGAGTCGGTGTTCGACGGGATACTGCCCGTGCGCATAAGGGGCGGCTTCTACTGGACCATGGGCCTCACATGGAAGGCAATCGAGTTGATCGGGCTCGAACAGCTCATGCTTGCCATGTATGACAATCCAGAGGGACTGCATCGCCTGATGGCCTTTCTCCGTGATGATCATCTCGCCGTGGCCGACTGGCTGGAGAATGAGGGGCTGTATTCGCTCAACAACGAAAACGATTACACCGGATCCGGCAGTCTCGGCTACACCAGGGCGCTGCCGCAGCCGGATTGGCGCGAGGGTATGCCGGTCCGCATGAGGGACTTGTGGGTGCTGAGCGAGTCTCAGGAAACGGTTGGGGTGGGGCCGGACCAGTTCGAGGAGTTCATCTTCCCTTACCAGCGCGATATAATCGAAAAATTCGGGCGCTGTTACTATGGCTGCTGCGAGCCGGTGAATAACAGGTGGCATGTGCTGAAACGTCTCTCAAACCTGGCAAGGGTGTCGGTGTCGCCTTGGGCGGATCAGGACTTTATGGCGGCGGCGTGCGGCAGGAATATCGTGTTTTCACGGAAACCCAACCCGACCTTAATCAGTACACCCAGATTCAACGAGGATGCCATCCGTGCCGATATCCGGCAGACGCTTGAATCGGCAAAGACGTGCAGATTTGAAATCATCATGAAGGATGTGCATACTCTGAACAACGAACCGCATAGGATCGCGCGCTGGGTTCAACTCGCTCGCGAGGAGATTGACAGGAAGGTATAGGAGGACACGACATGAAGGGAACACGGGTGAAACGCATTGGAATTCTCACAGGCGGCGGGGATTGTCCCGGCCTGAACGCAGTCATTCGCGCGGTGGCCAAGACGGCAATGAACCACTGCCATGCCGAAGTCATGGGTATTGAGGATGGGTTCGAGGGGATGGTCGAGAACCGCAAGCGCCTGCTCCGAAACGAGGATGTCTCCGGCATTATCACGCAGGGCGGCACGATTCTCGGCACATCGAACAAGGGCGATCCGTGGCACTACCCCAGCACGGGAAAGAGCGGCAGGCTGCGGATTATTGATACGTCCCAAAAGGTCATCGCCAATTATCGGCGCTGGAAGCTGGACGCCCTGATAACTATCGGAGGGGACGGAACCATGGCAATTTCGCGCAAGCTGGCCGCGCTTGGCGCCAACATAGTGGGGGTGCCTAAGACAATTGATAATGACCTGGCCGCAACCGACCTGACCTTCGGGCACGATTCGGCCGTCTCCATAGCCACGGAGGGAATAGATCGACTCCATACGACTGCCTCCTCACATCACCGGGTGATGGTGATAGAAGTGATGGGCCGGTATGCCGGCTGGATAGCGCTCGGCTCTGGCCTCGCCGGCGGGGCGGACCTGGTCCTGATCCCCGAAATTCCTTTCAAGTGGGATTGCGTCTACAGAAGCATCGAACGACGGAACCGCCGCGGCAAGCGCTTCAGCATCGTGTGCGTGGCCGAGGGCGCGAAATGCCCGGACCGCGGCGAGGTTGTGAAGAAATACGACAGGACCAGGACCGACGCCAAGCAGTTGGGCGGGATAGGGGACTTCGTAGCAAACAAGATCAGGGAGAATACCGGGCGGGAAACCAGAGTCACGGTGCTCGGCCATCTCCTGCGGGGCGGCACGCCGACGGCGTTCGACCGCGTTCTCGCCACCAAGTTCGGCGTGATGGCCTGCGTCCTGGCAGCATCAGGGAAGTTCGGAAGGATGGTCGCCCTGCGCGGGAACAAGATTGATTCCGTGACTATCGAGGAAGCAACCAACCACCTCAAGCTCGTTACGCAGGATGACCAGCTGGTGCTCGCTGCCCGCGCGGTGGGCACGAGTTTCGGGGATAAATAGTCAAGCCTTCTGCAAAACCCTTGAATCTGGGTAACCGTTCACGGGGGGTGCCGGTTTTCGCCAGGAACTTCTCGGTTGACGATTACGGGCGACGATTACGGAAAACG
>JAGYMT010000246.1 GCA_018400335.1 Kiritimatiellia bacterium
GGGTCGCGGGGGTCTGACGCCATAATTAGAATTGCTAATGAATAACAATCCGCGTTATACAGAACGACATAAGTAATGTTATATTTCAAATGAAAGACATTCCCTTCTTGCTTTTGCTTATAAGTATAGTAAATTATTGACGTGCGGTATATGTTTTATTTGAGAGTCCTTCATAAAAACTGTTTTATCAATCGCGGACAGGAGGTAATAATCATGAGGAGCATTATTTTCGCAGGTGCGCTTGCCATGGCTGTGCTCGTTGGCGGATGCGCGAAAACAACGTCCGAGCGCGACGGCGTGGAGGCGCGGGATCCGATGATTAGAAGCGCGCTCACGAAGGAGCGCGAGGGAGACAAGGATGGCGCGATCCTTATGCTCGCCAGAGCGCTTGAGAGGAATTCCGACATGGCGCTCGGCCACCTCAGGATAGCGCTTCTATACGATGAACACGCGAAGGATTTCCGGCTCGCCGTATATCACTACCAGCGCTATCTTGAATTGCGGCCCGATACCGAGAAGAAGGAGATGATCCTTGACAGGATTAAGAACGCTGAGGTGTTGCAGTGCGCGGGAATCTCGGGACGGACGCTGCCGGCCGGAACGGATTACAGCGTCCTGAAAGAAGAGAATACCGTGCTGAAGCGTGAGAATCAGCAATTGCGCGCGAATCTGGCCAAGATGAGCGCTGCCGTGGCGGCGCTCAAGGCGGAGTCCCGGCGCGTTGTAGATGAGGCGTCCAGGCCGGAGCCTGCGTCCAGGCCGGAGCCTGCGTCCAGGCCGGAGTCTGCGTCCAGGCTGGAGCCCGCGCTCAGGTCGGAGCCTGTGCTCGTGAAGACCGCTGTGAACGACGAGGAGAAGGGCAGGGTCTACGTGGTTGAACGTTATGACACACTTTCCAGAATCGCTGCCAAGATGTACGAGAATCCGAGGGAATGGAAGCGAATTCTCGAAGCCAACAGCGCGACGCTGGGCGGCGATCCGAAGAAACTGAAGGTGGGTCAGAAAATTATCATTCCGGACTGAATTAAAGATGCTTCCCGGAGCCTGGCATAGGAGGATGGAATGGGCAATACTGATTATTTCGATGATGACCTGATCCAAAAAAGAGACTCTGTGCACGAGGTCAGAATGGGCCCCGGCAATGTTCCGCCGGATGATGACCGGGTTTCTGTTCTCGATACTGTTCCCGTGAGTGATCTGAACCTGATGCCCCTGACGAAGCGCAAGGATGAAATTAACACGCAGGTGGCCGGCAAGATGGAGGAACTGGAACGGCTTCGCTCGCGCCAGGAAGCGCTGGAGTGTGAGAAGAAGGCGCTCGAGCAGCTGAGGGTTAACCAGGGAAAATATGAAACGGGCAAGCGAGAGCTGCTTGATCATCTGGAGGAATGCCTTGTCGCCTTCGAGCGCGAGGAGATTGCCCTCAACCAGCGCATGGAGCTGCTTCAGGGCACACAGAAAGCTTTCAAGACTATGGATGATGAAATCCGCGGTATCCATGAAACGGAATGGCCGGCGGACAGCGAGGGGTATCGCGAGGAGCTTGCAAAGGCTTTGGCTCTGATCGAGAACATGCGCAAGGACTACCACAAGGCGCTTTCGCGCCTGGAGGCGCTGCGCGATAGCAAGCCCCAGAAGGTTCAGCAGCCGGATCTTCTCGATGATAACCTGGGGCTCGGTTCACCACGGCACCGGGGATTTGGAGAGATGTTCGCGGCCGGACTGGCTTTCAACCTTCCGCTTACCGTCGCCGTGGCGGTGTTGATAGTGTTCCTGGCGCTTCGATACCCGTTGTTCTGACGGTGGCGTGATGACATTTCGACTAAAGAAGAAGAGTTCGGCCATTGACCGCAGGCTGGAAGATCTCGAAAAGGAGATCGCCGGCCTCAACAGCGAGATCAAAGCCGCGGCCAGGCAAACCGGATCGAAGAGCGAGCCCGCTCAGCGACAAAGCGTTCGCGACCCGCGTCCGGAAGAGCCCGGATCGCGCCGCGCCGCGCCGGCGCGAGAAGCTTCCGTCCATGCCGATGCGTCCTCCGCAAGTCCGCGAAAAACCGAACGCGAGGCCATCTCAATCCGGGGCGACGAGCGTGAGAAATTTGTCAGCCTCTTCTCGGCCCACAACTTCAACGAGCTGCGGCCCCTCCGGGAGAGCGGTAATGTTCTCAGGAACAAGGCGATTATGATGGCCGTTCTGGCGGCGCTCGCGGTTATAGGCCTGCTTTTTCATGTATTCGGCAGGTGAGACCATGATTACCTGATTGTTTGAAAACGGTGACAAGTGGAACAACTTGAGGGAATAAATCATGAAAAGATTGCTTACAGTGTCTATTTCGGCCTTTGCTTTGGCAGCTTGCGCGGAGCCGCTTCGCGTGGCGGTGCTTGATTTCGAGAACCGCGCGAGCATGGCGCCCGATTCCGGGCTTGTCGGCGGGGTTAATCCGAAGAATCTGGCCGATAAGGGCGTCTATGTGATAGGTGCCGCGCTGGCGAATGCCGATGGTTTCAAGCTGATTGACCGCAGGGATTTCATCGGCCGTATCGAGCAGGTCCCGAAAGCCGCCGCAGGCAAGGAAGATGCGCCCCGGCCCTCGTTCCTGAAGGCCGCGCAGGCAATGAATGCCGATGCGGTGCTGCGCGGCGTGTTGATGAGCTTCTCGCCCGGGAAACAGGTTGTGAACCAGGGCGGGTTTAAGACCGAGTTCGTCACCCTCTCGATGAGGGTGGCGCTGCAGGCTCTTGATACGCGCGATGGAACCATCATGGCCGCGGCGGACGGCGCGGCTACTCAGCGCATAAGGCAGACCGAGTCCGTTCATACTGTGCTCGGCGAGGATGAGTTGACGGAATTGCTCAGGGCCTCGATCGCCGACGCCCTCCCGAGGCTGAACGAGCAGATGCAGAAACGTTTCGATGAGGCGAGGGCGCGTCCGAAGGTGAAAGTGTCGGTCAAGACGAGCGCCGATCCGGCTCTGGTTGAGCTCGACGGGATGCTTATAGGCACCAGCCCTATCGATAATTTCGAGGTTTACAAGGGCGATCACATACTGACCGTCGGCAAGGCCGGCTACAGAGACGTGAATAAGCGCATTATGCTGGAGTCGGATATCTCCATAGAGGTACCGATGCTCCGCACCGAGCTGAGCGCAGACGAGCTGAAGGAGGTCCTCGAGACGATGCGGATGAACGTGATACTCGGTGTCCCTGAGCCTGCGCTCATTATAAACACGATCCAGTCGCAATGAGTCAACAAGTCAGGTCACTTGCCGGGTTCCGGCTCCGGGGTTGGCGCCTGCCGGACGTCGCGGCAGAAGGATATGAAGATGTTGCCGCGCCGGGAGATGGGGGCTGTTATCGTGTTTGTGTGAATCGGCGCGCCCCCGGCGTTCTTGAAGACGACCGTGTAATTCGTTACCGGCTCCGAACACCTGAATCTGGCTATCTCCAGCCGCATGGGCAGAGTTTCCCACCGCCGTGTATCGGGCGCTTCCATGGCGTACAGTGTGAGCCTGGTGAGGAACCCCAGCAACTCGTTCTGCTGTTCAATGGTTTGCGATATTGTTTCCTTGATCGCCACGCGCGAGATCTCTTTGGCCAGTTGCTGAAGAGCGAGCTGTTGATCGGTCTCCATCGCCAGAACGTCCACTCTGTTGAATGCATGGCTCCGGCCCAGGAGCGCTCCGTTCCGGTAGAAATCAGCACCGGCGCTCTCGCCGCGGCCGGTTTCCGGTCCTTCGCAACAGGCCTTTCCCGTTACCGCGAAGCACACGAGTTCAAAGGGCCCTTCGTCCGGGTTTTCGCCTGCTCCTTCGCCGGCCGCCCTGATTGCGCCGGTGTTTTC
>JAGYMT010000247.1 GCA_018400335.1 Kiritimatiellia bacterium
TCCTTCAAGCCGGGGTCGGCGATGATGACCGCGCTGTTCGTGGAGTCCGACACAATAACGGCCTGCGCCCGTGTAAAGGCAGAAGGGTCCCGAACGAGAAGGGCGTCAATCCGCTCTTTGATCTTCTCCGCCGCTCGCTCGGCCTCCTCCATGGGGGTGTATTCCTCAATTCCGGCAAGTGTCTCGGCCAGGTCGGCGGCGGGATTAGATGTCAGCAATGTTTCCAGCTCTTTTTCCGTGTAGCCTGTAGCGATACCATCAATTTCGGGGCATGCCTTCAGCAATCCGGCAAGCGTCGCGGAATCCGTCTCGGCAAGCTCCGCGATACGATTATCTGCAAGGAGAAATTCGACCTCCTGAGCATCTGTCTCGAAGTGTTGCATATTGACCGGAGCGACCTTTAAGCCTGCGGCCTGTGCGGCCAGTAGCCGGCCATGGCCTGCTACGATCAAGCCGGATCGTTTAGAAACGACAATCGGGTGTCGCCAGCCGCTGGCGGTGATTATCCGCGCCAGTAGTTGAACCTGCTCCGCCGGGTGGGTGTTCGGGTTTTTCCGATTGGGCTTCAGCTCATCGATCGGCATCATCTTGTCGAACGAGCAGTGAACTTTCGCGTCCTTCCGCGTCGAGGGGGTCCCGCCGGCGTCAAGTTTTGATTTTCCGGTTTTCATTTCTCCCCCTGTCTGGTAACGTCTCTGCCAGTGTCGTGCGGGTCGGCCAGATAGGCATCCTGGCGCTCTTTATCGGCCTGTGTGATCATCGGCGGCGGCCGCAGGGCGTTGAAAAAGGCGTCTTGCAATTCTTTGATCGGGTCTTTTTTCATGCGTCTCCTTTTTGTAGTTGCGGTAGATCCTCGGGAAGTGTCATCAACGCGTGAGTAATCGCCTCTTTCATTTCATCATGGACTTTGCCTATATCGTCCGCGTTGGCCAGGTAGTCCCGCAAGACCGGCGCAAGCTCATTCGGCAAGGCCATCATTCTTTCACGGGCTGAGGACGCCAGATCCACAAATAGCCGTTGCGCCATGGCCAGGCTCACAAGCTCCCCGTTTTGCCGTTGAATCTCAATCGCGGAAAGTTCCAGTCGGCGGAGAGAATCGCTTTTCAGCGTGATCGCTTTCGACAAGGCTGCAACTCCAGCCGCATCTTCCCCCGCATGGGTACGCAAAAAACGAGCGAAAAGCTTTTGATACTGGCTCCTTTCTGCCTGAAGTTGGAGCGCGACAGGCTCCGATGCATTATCAGCAGCGGGCGGGGTTTCCACCTGGGCGGGCGTGTCCTGGGCAACCGCTTGTTGAATCTCGGCGCCCAGAATCGCGGGAACGTCTCGCCCGTGGCCGGCTGCCCAAACTGCAACGGCGTCGGGGTCGAACATCCAGCTTGACCGGCCACGGGTTGCTTGGCGTCCGGCAATGGGCAGGCCGTTTTTCACCATCCGTTCCAGCGTGTGCCGGTGGATGCGGAGCTTGTCGCATAGCTCGCGGGTGCTTAGTAACGACTTTGAATCTTTTGTCATCCTATTGTCCTTTTGTACATATTAACTTTCAGACTTGCGCGCATGCGAGAGCCGGAGTGAGGGTGGTACATGAGTGCCCGTGGGGTGGGGTGTAGTACCTAAGGATTTTTCCCCACCTTCCGCCACCGTCCCGCTGCTCGCGGTAAATGACCGGCGCGTCCGCGTCCACGTCCGGACTTTTGCTTGAATTTTCACGCATCAAATTTTCTCCATTCCTGCTCATCTATCCGGCCGCCTCCGGTCTCCGGATCGCGTATAGCATCAGACTGAACACGCTTAGCCGGCCTCAATGTTCGTCCGCTCATTCGCCGTCGGGATCGTCCGAATCGTCGTCGGCGGTATGTCCTAAGCGGGTGAGTCTGCGATAAAGTTCGCGGAGTCCAGGCGGCAGCTCGCGTCCTCGGATTTTCTCGAACGTGCACGCGAACTTGTGCTTCGGGTCCATCAATGCGAGGGGGTGCTGAATCCGGTCAAGCAGAACGAAAACGCAGTCTCTTTCATCTGTGTTTTGGTCCCCATACTCGCACGGAAACCTGCGCCATTTTCGGATCCCGTCGTGAACCTGTTGGCATATTGGCATGGCGGACAATGCGGGATTGCCATCAGTGAGTCCTTCCTTGACGCGAATCCGCCAGGGCGTATAACATAATTGTGCTTTCATAATTCGTGTTTCCTTTCTCTTGATTAAATGCGGCCTTCAAAAACAGCGTTCTGGAGCGCGTTCCGGGCCTGCGATTCGGCTCTCGACCGCTTTGTGCGGAGCTGTGATGTTCGCATTTCAGCGGCGGTGTGTTCGACCTTGGCAGCCTCGAATTGTTCGCGCGCAAGCCTTGCCCCCCTGAAAAAACGCGAGGCTGCGCGGACTGTGCCCTGCTGGTGGATGTCAATGTCGCTGATCGGGATGCCGACTAGTTCTTCCATCTGTTTTTCCGATGCGGCCTCTTCCCGTTCAAGTGCCCTTTTTGCCGCCTCGTATGTTTTCGCCATATCTGCGGCCTGTTCTAAGGCAAGGTCACCCTGTAGCTCGTCCCGTGTAGTCGTCGCCACTTCCAGACGACGGTTTAAAACCTTGATTTTTGCTTCAAGCCGCAATCTCGCGTCGACGACGGCATCAAGATCCCCGTCTGAATCATCGACTTTGCTCAGGTCCGTCTCCGCTTGCTTCAGCTCGCTCGCCGTTGATTCAACCATCTTTTGCGCTTCCTGCAGCCGCTCGTTTATTGTTCTGTCTGCCTGCTTTTTCATAAGTCTTTCCCTTTGTTTTGTTGATTGTTCATTCGCTATATCATCATTTATCCCTATCGACACCTCCCCCCTGTGGCCGGCGGAGCAATCGCGTGCTGTAATTTCGCGCGGGGTTGGCATGCTCGTGGCGTGGCGTGTATGTCGCTCCGGAGTCTTGGAGCGGCACGTTCGTGGCGTCGGCCAGCTTCTGAATGCCCCGAGTCTTGGCCTCTGCCAGCTCGCGCGGTGTTACGACTCCCTTGGTCACCGCTCGAATTCTGCCGCCGCCGGACTCCTCAAAACGGATTTCGCGGTCGCCTGCCAGCTTAATTATGATTGATTTTTGCGTCGTCATTCTTCATTTCCTCCAGTTGTTCGTTATAGCCATGCCGCCGAGATAATGAGCGCCATCATCAGCAGTGTAATGAGCGCCAATAAGGTCGCTATACCATGTTCAATCCTGGCCTGTGCTTTGCGTGAAATTCGCATGTCCCCCTCCTTTCCGTTGTTGTGTGTGTTGTTGTAAAGCTTGCCCCGCCTCGCCCTGTGCCCCGATGGCCTGCGCGATATCGAAGAGGCCGCCCGCAATAGTGCCGAGCGAAGATGCGACATCATGCAGGCCTGCTGCAACGCTGTCCTCGCCCGGGGTGTTCTGGCCGGCCAGCGCCATAGATATAGCCTCCATACCCATGGGATGGGCTCCGGGACCGGATAAGGGACCGTGGGCAAGTAGTCTGATAACCTCGGTGATTTCATTAACCTGTTTCTTTGTCATTGTCGCTTTCCCTTTCATTCTTCAGTTCAACGTGTCTTTCAAAAAAACACACACGCATTATCACGCCTCCGGGCGAGATGATGTCTTATAAGGGGTCTTCTTAAGAGGGACTTCTTGAGAGAGACTTCTTAAGAGAGACTTCTTAAAGCTGCCCCCCTCGGTGCCCCCCTCGGTGCCCCCCTCGGTGTCCCCTTGCTGTCCCTTCCTTGCCCCCCGTTCCTGCTCTCGATAATTGGCCAGGCGATTAAACTTTGCCTTCACCCATGACGCGAGTTCCTCGGGGTTTTTGGCTGTCAGCGAAAGATAGACGCGGCGCCCCAT
>JAGYMT010000248.1 GCA_018400335.1 Kiritimatiellia bacterium
TGTGACTTTTTGTGACTCTTTGTGGCTATAAGTTTCCTGATGTTTTCCTCTCTATTTTCTTGACACCCTTTTTCAGCAGCCGGTTACAAGTTCTCTTACATTTTTGCGATATTTTCCCAATTTGCGGGTGGGAAGTCAAGCATGTTATGAGGATAATTCGGGCCGGCAGAAAATGGTTGACTTTCCGGCGGCGGCTGGCCTATTATGGTGGCTAATTCAAAAACAAACAGGGAGGAATGAAAATGGCGGAGCAAAAGGCGGCAAATAAGTTCGGCGATTGGATCAAACAGGCTTTTCTTCTATACAAGCAGAACTTCCTGATTCTGTTGGCATCCACTTTTATCGCGCTGGCGCTCAGTGCGTTCGTGGCGGGCCTTTTCACTGGGCCGATGGTAACGGGTCTGGTTGTGTTCAGCGATAACACGGTGATTCAGATCCTGGTGGGCTTTCTCGTGTTCGCGGTCGGGCAGGTGAGTTTCGCGATTCTCGGCGGACCGCTCTTGGCCGGACTCGCGATCATCCTGCTGGGCATACTGGATGGAAAGCAGCCGAAGCCCAGTATAGCCGACCTTTTCAAGGGCTTTCAGTATTTCCTCCCGTCGTTCCTGTTCCTGGCAGTGTGGTCAATTCTGAACGTGTCGCTTCACGCTCTGGCGCCCCTTGTTCTTTCTCCCGTGCTGATTCCGCTCGTGCCCGTGGTGCTCTCGATAGCCGTTGGCACGCTGTCAATGTTCGGGTTGTTCCTCATCGTTGATAAGAACCGCCTGTTCGTGCACGCATTCCAGGAGAGCATCAGACTGGCCGGTAAGCGCTTCTGGCTGTATGCCGCGGTTATCATCATAGCCGGCGTGCTTGGATTGATAGGCCTCTTGGCCTGCGGAGTCGGCGTGATAGTGACGATGCCCATGTATTACTGCATTCTTGCGGTTGTCTATCGCGATGTCGTGAAGGCGGGTGGCTGATCGGGCAAGCGCGCAGGCAAGGCTTAATGGGTAAGTATTTTCTGGTCGCTAGACCGTCGGATCGTCGGAGCGTGTTGCGCAATCACCTCGTCGGCGCGCTTGTGCCCTGTATTGCTCTTCTCGCGAGCGCCCTCGTTCCGCTGGATAGAATCCCGTTTCGCATATGCCTGTTCTACAGGTTGACCGGCTATCCCTGCATGACGTGCGGGTGGACGCGGGGTTTTGCGGCGATGGCGCGGGGGCACTGGCTGACGGCCCTCGCGGACTGCCCCGCGGTGGCCCTGCTCTTTTTTATCGTGGTCGGTGTGTTTATATGGAATGCCGCGGCGCTAATCTTCGGCGTGAATATCTCCCGGGGCTCGGCGCTCAAATTGAATGGACGACGGTGCCTCTGGATATGCATCACGATTTTCGCGGTGGTGATGATGAACTGGTTCTACCGTCTTGCGATGGGGTTGGATTGATAAGGAAACTCTACCATTCCATAGAAAGAAGAGATGATCTCCCGCAGAGGCGCGGAGGCGCAGAGGTATAAAGGGTTCATGAATAGGATGATAAGATTGAGTCACCCCGATCTCTGCGCCTCCGCGCCTCTGCGGGAGAACGTATTTTGGAGGTTCATTCATCCCATAGGTCTGTCTTTGCCGGGATTTTCGTGTATAAAGGCGACCTCCTGTGGGATGCTAGTGATAAGGAGACAATAGCGAGAAACGGCTATGAACACGATTTCCGAAATTTTAACCGAATGGCTCCAGGGCGAATTCGAGAGGGTCTTTCCCGGCGCCGCCGCTGATTTCTCCGGCATCAGCGCGGTGCCCTCTGCCTCGGATGAACACGGCGATTTCCAATGCAATGCGGCCATGGGGTTGGCGAAGACTCTCAAGCGCCGTCCGCGCGATATCGCGGAGGCCCTTGCCTCCGGATGCGAAAGGCACGAGAGCCTGTCCGGCATCGAGGTCGCGGGGCCGGGATTCATCAACATGACGCTCAGCCCGGAATGGGTGGCGCTTTTCCTCGATCGCATCGCCGGCGATCCGCGGCTCGGCGCGCCCTGCACGGGAGAGGGACGCTGCGTGGTGATGGACTATTCCAGTCCCAATGTCGCCAAACCGATGCACATAGGGCACATACGCTCCACGGTTATCGGAAACGCGCTCGACAGGATACACCGCTTCCTCGGCTACCGCGTGATAGCGGATAACCACCTCGGCGACTGGGGCACACAGTTCGGAATCCTGATCATGGGCTACCGCAACTTCCTGGATCAGCAGGCGCTTGACTCGGCGCCGATAGATGAGCTTGAGCGCATCTATGTGCTGAGTTATAACAGGTCGCGGGAGGACGATGAGTGGCTCGCACGGTGCCGTCGCGAGGTGGCGAAACTGCAGGCGGGCGATGCCGACAATCTCGCGCTGATGAAGCGTTTTGCCGAGCTCTCGATGCCGGAATTCGAGAAGATTTACAAACGGCTGGGCGTGTCCTTCGATTTGACAAGGGGTGAGAGTTTTTATAATGACCGGTTGCCGGCCGTGATGGAGCGGCTGGGGAAGCTGGGAAACGTCCGTGAAAGCGAGGGCGCAATGGTCGCGTTCCTCGACGAGGAGAAACTGCCGCCGTGCATTGTCCGCAAGAGCGACGGTGCGTTCAATTATGCCACGACGGATCTCGCCGCGCTGTTCTGCCGCGAAGAGGAGTTCAGTCCGGACAGCATAGTCTGTGTCACCGACGAGCGGCAGCAGTTGCATTTCAGGCAGGTATTCGCCATCGGCGCCAGGGCGGGCGTGCGGGCGAAGCTTCATCATGTGTGGTTCGGGCTGATGCGGCTGCCGGAAGGCACTTTTTCCACGAGGGAGGGGAACGTGATCAAGCTGGAGCGCCTGCTGGACGAGGCGGAGCTGCGCGCGCTGGATGTCGTGCGCGAAGCCTCGCCGGACATGCCGCCGGAGGCGCAGAAGGAGGTGGCTCGCGCTGTCGGGATCGGCGCGGTGAAATATGCCGATCTCAGCCAGAACCCGCAGAGCCTCGTGACTTTCACCTGGGACAAGGCGCTCGCGCTGAACGGGAATTCAGGTCCTTATCTCCAGTATTCATATGCCCGCATCAGGAGCGTGCAGGACAAGTATGCCGAGCGTTTTCCCGGCAAGGATCCGGAGACGTTCCCGATCGTGCTGGGCGAGCCCTCGGAGCGCGCGCTCGCGATGCGGCTTCTGCGGTTCGGTGAAAGCGCGGCGCTGGCTGCCCGGTCTTTCAAGCCGAACGTGCTCGCCGATTACCTATACGACCTGTGCGGCGTCTACAACGCCTTCTACCAGAATGTCCCGTTTCTCAAGGCGGACGAGGGCGTGAGGGAAAGCAGGGTGCGATTGTGCGGCATCGTGGCGCGGGTGTTGCGGCAGGGACTCGACCTGCTCGGGATCGAGACGCCCGAGCGGATTTAGCCGAAAATCCGCATTCAGCAGAGCAACTGCACGAAGTTGGCTGTTCAACCAGCAACTCTCAACCCCCGGGATCGCCGAGCACCAGCTCGGCATTTTGTTTCCGGGTTACTGTCGTCCCGTAGGGACAGGAATAATGGAATAGTGGAATACTGGAATGTTGGAATGGGTGAATACTGGAATAGTGGAATGCTGGAATGTTGAGAATGGCGCTTCTTTTCCTGTCTCGTTACTGCATCCTTCCATTATTCCTTCCTTCCAATTTTCCATGTGATGTTACAGTTCCGGTTTTCTGCTTGCGGCATCTCGCTTTCTATCCCTATAAACATTATTCCACTGTTCCATCATTCCAATATTCCATGGGATGCTACTGTCGCTGGGCTTCTTCTCTATCGCTGCCGAGCTGGTGCTCGGCGGTCCCGG
>JAGYMT010000249.1 GCA_018400335.1 Kiritimatiellia bacterium
TGGAAAACAATAAACAGTTTTCTTGTTTTTTATCGCTGTTTCTCGACAATGAGGCATTAAAGGAGACAACCGTAATGAAAATGAGGATATTCAAACCGCAATGCAACCTGAGCACCTTGAAGGACGGGCGCGGCGCCATCTTCACTTTCCTGCCCGACGCCCCTATTGTCGAATGGACGCACCAGTTCATAAAGGCGGGCAAGGTGCGCGGCAACCATTGCCATCCCGAGTTCGATGAATACATTCTGCTCGTCGCCGGCGAGGGCGTGGAGGTGGAGAAGGACACCAAGACCAACGAGGAGCAGTTCATCTTCATGTCGAAAGGGACATGTATCTTCATTCCCAAGAGTACCTCGCACGTCTTCATCGCCATCACCGACTGCGAGTCCGTCTCGTTCCTGACCAAGCGGTGGGACGACTGCAAGGCGCCCATAATCCACGAGAACCTCGGACACGGCGACGGCGATTTCGGCGACCCCGACAGCCCGTTCCATAAAGCACAGCATGCCAGGCAGACACATGCGGAATGACGCTAACACAACTGCCCGGTTCGGCCTGATTGCATGCTCGAGCATTGCGCGGCGCAGGTTCCTGCCTGCGCTTCTTGCCTCTTCGGGCGCCTCGCTCGAACACGTGGGAAGCAGAACGCCGGAACGCGCGCGCGCACTTGCCGATGAGTTCGGTTGCACGAAGGCCGGCTCGTATGAGGACGTCCTCGCCGACCCTGATGTCAACTGCGTCTACATTTCCACTCCGCCGACCTTTCACAAGAGATGGGTCATCGAGGCGGCAAGCAACGGAAAGCACGTGCTGTGCGAGAAGCCCGCCGCGATGAACATGGCGGATGCCCGCGAAGCAACCGGAATCTGCCGATCCAACAACGTCTGCTTCCTTGAAGGCTACTCCTTCGCGTTTCACACGCAGCACGCCGAGTTCAGGAAGCGGATACACGATGGGATCATCGGCAGGCCGCGCCTCTTCACGGGTCAGTTCACCTATCCCGCGCCCGGCGAGGGCAACTACAGGTTCCGGCGCGAACTGGGCGGAGGTGTGTTCTTCGATTCCGCCGGCTATCCCGCTGCGGCCGCATTGATGACGATGAGCCGCATCCCGTCGCGGGTGTTCGCCTCGTTTGAAAACGACGATAAGCTTGGCGTGGACGTCGGAGTTTCCATGATGCTTTCATGGAATGACGGCGCGACAGCTCTGCTCAACGCCGGCATGGGGATGCAATACAGGTCGCGCTATGCCGCGCACGGAGCGAACGGCCGCATGGAGCTTGAGAGGGCTTATGCCATTGACCCGGCATTCGCGCCGGCGCTGCTCATAGAAAATGACAAAGAACTGGTCCGCGAAGAATTGAAGCCCGCCGACCAGTTCAAGCTGATGATAGAGCATTTCGCCCGCGGGTTTGCAGACATCAACATCCGCCGCGAATTCGAAGATCGCTTCCTGCGGCTGCAAGCCGTGATGGACGCCGCTCTCACCTCCGCACGAACCGGCAAGCCCGTTGCCGTTGCCATTCCCTGATCAAGGAACCATGAAGTGATACCTGTATCCCGTTGTCCCTCTCTCGTTATACCACTCAGAGGGGGGACATAGCCCCAGCGCCTTTGACTGGACATCAACAAGCACATCCGGCAGGCACCATAGATAGGGAACCATTGGCGGCCCCTTGGTACCCGTGCCGATAATCTTGCGCCATGAACTGTCGTCAAACGAAGGGTTAGACCAGTCGCCCGAGGGATTGAACGCCTGTTTCCACTCTGGAGAAGTGACGAAATCCCCCTTGTGCGTGCGCAGGCAGGCCTGCACCCATTGCGGATGGGGATTCGGATCGGAGAGCATGCCGAGAGCGTGCCGACCAGGTCCTATCTGTAGTCTCCACACGTGGGTTCTGTTGGGATCACGAACAACACCCACCTCCCGTCCGTCCATGAACACGGTCGTCTTCATATTGCAGTAGACCGCGAGCAGCGCATTGCGCTCATCCTCTTGGAACCAGAGCGCCGTCTCGGCCTGCTGTCTGGCGTAATCATTCGTGGTCGCGGCGAGGAATTCAAGGTAATCCGGCTTGGCCGCGGCGAACCCCTCAGACCGCTCCTTATAGACTATCTTCCTCAAGCGGAGGACATCGGCGAAAGGAAAGTCTGTGTATTGCGTCAGGAAGGAATCAATATACTCAATCGCCCCATGGTAATCGTTGAACCGCTCATAGTTCCATATCTCGGTCATCACGGTGGCCGGCGCAACAATATCGGGAGGCGGCGTGCGATCGCCCGGCGCACCCAAACGCCCGAATGCTTTTGCCGGCGAATTCATATAATAGAAAGCAACGCTCTCCATCCAGCCGGGGCTCCTGTTGCCCGGTCCGCGCTCAAACGCCATATCGAAGGAGGAATCGAATGTAATGGCGTCGGTCGCATGAATGCGATATTGAACCGTCCTGTACGGCACTTTGAACGGCAGCCCGTGAAACGGACGGGCCAGAACATTCTGGTAATACCAGCCGCCGTTGAAATAGTCCTCCAGTCCCGTTCCGCGCCAGGCCGCGGCGGACTCGGAATCCTTCCGGATGATCTCATCGCCTTCAAGTATCCAGAAACTCTGCTCCGCGGCGGCAACGCCAAGTATGCAGCCGACGTACTTGCCGACGCCGGCGACGCTCAGAATGGGATGCGGCTTTCCGACATCCGCGGCTTCGGTGCGCATCCAGCCTGCATGGAAATAGCCCAGCCCCGGGTCCCATCCACCGTCCGCGTTCAATGGCTCGACAACGGCGCTCACTATCATCGGCAGGTCCGCCCCTCCCTGATTCTCAATTCTCAGTTCCGCTGCCGATGCGAAGGGCATTGGAAAGCGCGAAACGAAAACGCCGTTGCTCATGCCGAAGAACATGGACTCGTAGCTGGTGCGCCGCCAGAAACTGCCGAAGAAATCGCCAAGCGGCACGGCCACGCTGTCCTCCGGAAAATCATTCCACCTGATATGGATGGAAACATCCCTGAGACACTTCTCCCTCTCCGCGGGAGATGCGAGCTTCTCAAACTCCGGGCGGATTCTGATGGAGCGGAGGACAGCAGGACCGGGAATGCTCAGTGCAACGGCTCTATCTCCGGCCCGGCATACAATATTGGTGACAACGGCGAACTCGCCCTCGTGAGATCTATCATAAGAGCTCCATGCCGCGATGACATCTTTAATCGTACCCACCTCGTCGGCCGACAGCTCGCGCGGAAAGCTCTCCACGGTAAAACCCTTGGGCATCGCCGAATAGTTCACCTGATAGAATATCCTCGGCCAGCCGCCGGGCTTGTAGCCGCCCTCCTTTGTCTCGATGACCAGCCGCCGGGCATACGGGATCGGCAGGAACGAATAAAAACAGTAGTTCTCGTAGGCGGCCAGAGGCGGCAGGAACGGCGCCGTTCCGCCGCAGAATTCACCGATCGTGGTATTGATCCTGGGTTTCTTCTCGCCATCGAAAAACATCCTGATCCCGTGATCCATCTCCCCGCCGGTGAACCAGAAACGGGAAACATAGCCCGGCCCGGTGAGATCCGCCATCACCATCCAGCCCGGCTCGGAACCCGGCCGCAGGAAATTGTTGAAATCATCATTACCACCCGTCGGGTCGCTGGATGAGACGATTTCCGGCGGCAGCGTGTCGAGCCGGGCGATACGGTCAGTATCGGCGAGCTGCCGGATCAAATCCGTGAACGGGACTGTTTCCCGCTTCGCAAAGCGATTGCAGCCGCCAAGCACGAATGAAACCAGCAGCGCTGCAACGAACGGCAATAAAGACAAGTTTCTCATCA
>JAGYMT010000025.1 GCA_018400335.1 Kiritimatiellia bacterium
AATTTGAAATTGGCACAGAATTGAAATCTTTTATCCCGAAAAATTTCTTCATCTTCGACGGAAAGTTTTGATCTTGAACACATTCATTAACCGTAGAACCTTATTTCCAATTTCAAGGATAACCTCGTTTTGCCCGGTTGCTTAAGAAGGAAGTAAGCGTTCACGGAACGCTGAAATTGGAAATATGAAACTGGAAATCAAGTTCTACGGTTAATATGTTTATCGCAAAGGGGCAGCCATTGCAACCCCTTTTGCACCCCTTTTGGACAAAACCCTTTTGGGAGCCCTTTTGGGAGACTTGACAAGTTGAACAAGTTGATATAAATAAGTTATACAGAAATGAGCAGACCGGAAAACATCGACAGGAATCATTACCGACACGTCAGCATGCAAATCGTCGCTGACCAGTCAGGGTTGTCGAAATCGACGGTCTCTAAAGTTTTGAATCAGCATCCGGGTGTGTCGGCCGGGAGCCGGAAAAAAGTACACGCTGCCTGTGCTAAACTCGGATACAGGCTTAATCCTGGAATCCAGGACATCTTGAAACGCGGCTTGCGAGGTTATGCACAGAATATCGCCTTTGTTCTGGCCCGGGTGGAATTCGCCAATCCGTCCTACGCCAGTATGATTGACGGCATTTCGCAGGGCCTGCAGAAGACGGATCTGCACCTGATTCTCAGCCAGCTTACCGGAAACGAGAACGGCTGCTATGAGTTGCCGCCACCGATTCGCGACGGGCGGGCTGCGGGTGTGCTGCTGTCCGGGAAGCTCACCGACCGATTGGTCGAACTGGTTTCCGAAACGGGAATTCCGTTCGTCGTGCTGGGAAACTATCCCAAATCGGTGATGTCGCTATCCAGTTCCGTATCCGTGGATCTGTTCAGCCTGATGCATCAGGCCGTCCGGCAACTAAAACTGAAAGGAAAGAAGCACATCGCGTTTTTCAAGGAAGACCCGGAGAACCACTACGCCAAGAGCGCTTATGAAGCATATCGCAACGCATTGTCCACGCAGGGGTACTCATGCCGCGACGACCTGGTTTTCGAGGGCAAGTTCAAAGACTTCAATGCGTTCGATGTGATGGAGAAGGCGCTGAACCAGACGTCCCAGTCCTTTGATGCCTTGATTTGCCTGAGCTCCCTGGCAAGCCGTGAAATCGCGACCGCGATCATCGCCAAGGCCGGTCGCGCCGCTGCCCGCGGGATCGTCATGGTCACAGTCATGGATTATGCGCACAGGCTGCCGATGCCTACCCTGCAATGCGAGAGGATAGGTTTCAAGACGGCAAGCATAGGCGTGGAACTTCTGATCCGTAATCTCAAAGACCCGCAAGCCGACAACAGGCAGATCTCGTTCACCCCGCAGTTGACCATGTGCGAGGCAACCTGAGGAAGCATGGTTTCCCGTGTAAAAAGTTATTCAATTGCCGCTTCGCTTTGTGCTTTCGCATTATCCCGGGCCCATTGGCGGGCAAGCGTGTCGTCGAATTCCAGGGCCGCTTCCGAAGGCGGCAGGATTTCCGTGTCGCCGCCGCCATTCTCGAGGTTGATATCCATGTTGCGCGGGTTCGTCTTCCAGGCACCGGCGGTGAAGTCGGGAATGTCAATCGCGTTCGAACGGTTCAGCACGGACCATTGACTGAGAGGCGCTATGGCACTCCAGGCGGCGGCATCGTAGACATCCTGCGGCAGGGGCAGTCCGTGGCGCAGACAGTCGATCAGGTGCCAGTTCATACGGTAGTCCGATCCGCCGTGACCATGTCCTCCTGCGGACGAGTCGAGTTTTCTGGAGATTTCCGGGATGAAACGCTCCAGGATTTCGGCGCATTCCTCAGGGCCGACCCAGTGTTTCCCGGTGGAAACGCGCGGGGGTGGCGGATCAAACAGCGCGCATCCCTTTGTGCCGTAGATCCCGTGGATTTGGTTGTGCGGCTGCGGGGTATGCGCATCGTGCTGAAGCACGATGGTGCGTCCCTTCACCGTGCGGATCAGAGTGGTATTCATGTTGCCTCGATAGTCCAGGGCTGCCAGCGGCTCGTAGGTATCCGGATCATCTTTCGCCAGCTCGCGGGCCATGGCGCCATAGTTGAAATCATGGCCTTCCATCGAGACCATGTAGTCGAAGCGATCACCGCGATTGATGTCCATCACCTGCGCGACCGGCCCCAGCCCGTGGGTGGGATAGATATTGCCCCGACGTTCCGCAAGCGCCTTCAACCACCACCAGTCTGTATAAATCCCCTTGCCGAATGATTCCCGGCCTTTGACACCCAGGCAGTTGCCAACCTTGCTGGTGTTGTAGGCGCCCGCGCCATGGACGATATCTCCGAAAAATCCGGCCTTGGCCATCATGATCGTCTGCAAATGAAAACTCATGTACGAGTAATTTTCCAGCATCACGAAATGACGGCGGGTTTCCTCGGCGGTCTGCACCAGTGTCCAGCAATCTTCCATGGCCCAGGCGGCAGGCACTTCGCAGGCCACATGCTTGCCCTGACGCATGGCGTAGATCGACATTTGGGTGTGCAGAGGAATCGGCGTGCAAATATAGACCAGATCCAGATTCTTCTGTTCGCAGAGCTTCTTCCACTCGTCTTCTCCGCCGGTATATATCTCAGGAGTATGCCCGGCACCCTGTGTCCAGGCCAGACCCCGCTTGATCTGCGCCTGGCTCTTGTCGCAGATGGCCCGAATCTCGACATGGCCAATCTGCACCAGCGCCTTAAGATGGTTCGGCCCGCGATTGCCAAGGCCGATAACCCCTACCCGCACCGTAGCGATCTTCGGCGCGCGGAAGCCAGCCATGTTGTGGCGCTGCACATGATTCGCCGCATATTCCCGGTTCAACGTCACCAGATCCGGGTTGGTGATTGCTTTTACGTTCTTCATAATGGTTCTCATTTTCCTGATAAATTGCTCGGTGGGTTTTGCAAGATCCGCATGATGCAGACCTCAGGCCGTCCTGCTCACCCTGGTCAGGTGGACTTCGGATGCATCATGGACGCCATACGATACCCACAGGTCATTTTCGTATTCCACCAGCCCCGGATAACTCGTCCCGTCCAGTTCAAGACTTCTGGTCAACGTCGCCTTTTTCGGGTCGATCAGGAAAAGGGTGGCGCGGCCGTTGACGCGGCCGGCGCCCAGCAAACCACCGTCCTGCAAAAGGATCATCTTGGGACCTCCCAGATCGCCGTGGAAAAAGTCCTTTGACGCTGCGTACGGCCTGTCCTTTTCTTCCGTCACGACGGTCGTGTGCCGCCATTTCCAGTTCTGGTAATACGGCGGCTCCCCGATGCCGATCATGGCCGGCGTAGGGCCGCCCCGCAGCAGACACCAGGCCGTGCCGTCCTTGCCGAAAACCAGCGAGTTTTCACTGCCCTTTCCTTCCGGAAAGAAGTTTCGCTTCAAAGCCCTCCATTGTTTCCCGTCGCGCGTCCGGTAGAGCGTCCCTTCGCGATCTTTGCCGACGTACCCGATGCTGTAGCCCATTCCGTTGTTCCAGACCACATCCCAGCGCCAGTTGTTGATGCCGGTGGGACAGGCGTTGATATCCCCCCAGGTTCTGCCGTCGGCGGAAAGCCAGGTCACAGACTGGCGCGCCACGTTACATTCCAGATCATCCTCCGGTGTTCCATTTTGGTCTAGTTGGTAATGACTCTCGTAGGGATCGCCTTTGGACGAGTATCCTATTTCTCGAGGTTCGCTCGAAACAAAATAGATCGAGGTATTGGCCATTAAGCGGTTTTCGGCCGTGACCGAAAGGCGGGTTTCGCGCACATCGCCGCCGGCCCATTCGAAAAGCGCAACAGATTCCCACTGCTCGCCATCGGACGACCGGATAACCCGGCAGCGGCCGGACGGATGGTTCATGTGAATTTTCCCTTCACGGAAACAGCAGTACCAGTGATCCTTGAAGCGGATCAAATGGGGAAATTCAATCCGGGCCTCTTCGCGGTCCGGAATTTGAGCGACACTCCATATCTTCCGTGTTTGAACGATTTTCATGGTTCCCTTTCTATGTTTTGCGATCTCTGCGCTTGATCGCTTCCATTCCTCTTTTTCATGGCTTTATCCCGCGACTGTCGCAACAGGCGGAGAATGGTTCGAGCGAAAAGACCGCCTGGAGCTGGGCGTAGGCCGTGTGATGGGTGATGGGCAACGCAAGCGATTCCCGCGCCGCCTTCCAGGCGTAGCGCCGATAGAGTTCGCGCCAGTGTTCGTCGCCGGTCAAGCTCCATCCGACGAGATAGAACATAGGCAGGCGCGCCCATTCATGGGCCCATATTCTCCCCCACATTTCAGTGGTAGTGCCTGGTTCCCCGTCTTCCCGGCAGATCGAATACTTCTTCTCGGGCACGATGTTCTCTTCCATGCGCGCGCAGATATCGGCGATGATCGCCCGCATGGCGGCGCGCTGCGCCTCGTCCGCGAGAGGAGAGCGATGGAAGCGCCAGAGAGCGTGGACGTAGTAGGTATACTGGTCTCTCGAACTGTTGATATAGTGAGACCGCCGGTCTTCGATACAGATGCTTCGCGGGATAAAGCCGCGGGCGCGTGCCACCTGCGCGAGAGCCGCCATGCCGGTCCAGACCTTGTCGGCATACGCTTTCATGCCCCAGTCGCCGGACGCGTCGAAACGGTCGCAGATGACGGTCATCCACAGCCCGGCGCTGATGGCGCTGTCCTCCATACCTGTGCCCCAGCCGCAGGTGTTCGGGAAAGATCGGTTGATCTCCTCGACCGTCGGCAGGTACTGATGGGTTATGGAATTATGATCGTAGAACAGATGTGTTTCGGATCGGAAATATTGCGTCCAGGAAAGTTCCCAGATTTTTTCGGCTGCTTCGAAAAGACACTTCTTTTCAGATTCATTCACAACTTGCGCCTTTCCGTTTTTAAGGATTTTCGGTTTCGCCGCCGGGCAGGGTCTGGCGGAGTTCCAGATTCTTGCCCGGTGCCTTCTGTTCAAGCCGCGGGCCAGTGAACACGAATGACGGACGCAGGATGCCGCCCAGTCCGATTTCGTTCGCCGCCGAGTTGCGCACGATCATGAGCGCCAACACGTTTTCCCCCTCGGGCTTAAGCTCGTCTGTTAGGTCGAACACCGCGGGATTGGAGAACCGCCGTCCACTGGTGCCGACGAGCCGGCCGTTGAGCCATACGCGCGCCTCGTCCTCGAACCCGCCCAGAAACAGTCCCACCGGCTCCCCCTTGGCTGCCGCCGGCAGCGTGAACGCGAGCCGGTACCACGCGGCGCCGGAACGATTGCCGGCGGTCAGTCCCTGCGCGTCCCAGGTGCTTGAATAGGTCTTGGTCTTCACCCATTGCGAATCGTCGAAGTCCGGCTCATGGTAGCCTTTAAGGTGCCCTACTTCATCGCCGTCGAACGCCGTCGCCAGTTCGTCGGGCAGGCGGTATACCATCGTGTAGGGATCGCTCGAATACGCGAGCCCCTCGTTGATGAATCGGCCCAGGTATCGCCTGAGGTATGGTGGTCCCTCATTGGCGACCAGGTCGGTGTTCTGGTCGTAGGCCTTCTGCCAGTGGGCGATCATGGCGTCATAGCCCGCCTTCGCCGCCGGAAAATCGAAGGCCATCGTCGCCCGATGATAGGCCAGATACAGCCCGAGGGCCTCTACGTTGTGCATGACGAAACCGATGCGCGTCTTGTCTTCCGGCGTGTCGGCCGCCGCCTCGGCCGCCGCGAGGGTCGCTTGCGCCTGCCGGACCCAGGCGTCGTCATACATCAGGTGGAAGGCATTGAACGAGCCGGCCTCCTGCTTCGCGTCGCTCTGCCGCTGCGCCAGATCGAGATGGTAGCGCTCCATGGCCTCGGCGCCCTTGCCGTAAGCCTTCCGGCAGAACTCGTTCAGAAGCCGCCGCCAGTCGAGCGCGCTGTTCCAGCACAGGCGCATGAAGACGTAGTCGCTGGCCGCCAGCGTGGACCATTGCTTGGTCGCCTCGACGTTCATGCCGACCAGATTGTGCTTCTTGTAGAACGGCAGTTCCTCGCCCCAGATGCGGACCTTGGTGTAGGGCAGGATGTTTTCGGCCAGGTTCCAGTTGTAGCCGCGGTACATGAGCGGGTTGCCTTGCTTCCGCGACAGTTCGCCCCACTTCTCGACCACGCCCCGATAGTAGGCTTGCGATTCAGAATGGGGGTCAATGACGCTGTGGAAGCGGGAGAAGTTGATGGGCGCGAAGATTTGACCGATCCTGGGGTTCGGAACATACTTGATCGGGAAGCCCGCATGCGTGGAATACGAGTAGAAGCCCACATAGGCGTTGGGATAATCCGGTTGAACCTGCTCCAGGATGCGGTTGGCCATCAGGATCAGCTCGTCCGTCCGATCCAGGTCGCCCATGATCGGATCAATCCGCCCCGAACCGGCCGCCAGCGACTCGGGCGACATCGAGTAGCCCAGTCCGTCGGCGGGGCCGATGCCGAAACCCGCCGGGGTTTCACGAGTCCACGCGCCCGAGGCGATGTTCTTCTGATACGCCGCCCGGATGCTTTCGGCAAAAATCTCGATCACGCGCGGATGCGTGCTCTCGAGCTGCGGACCGCGACGCTGCAGGGTGCCGTCGGGCATTTTCCTCAGGGCCAGCATGGTCGGGTCATTCGCCAGCTCTGTCTTGTGGCGGCGAACGAATCCGTCCCAGGCGTGCCCGGCGGTCCTGCCGACAACCGGACTGTAGCTTCCGCCTTTCTGACGGCTTTTCCATTGTTCGAATCGCGCCTTTTCGGCCGACAGCCGAGGTTTGGGGTAGCCGCGGTACCAGAGATTGCGCATCGGAAAATCGGGAATCTGCCACTCGTCCAGATCGCCGACCGCGATGGTCGCCTTGCGGGGGATGATCTCGCCGATTTCGCCGGGCATGATCCAGTCGCAGCCGAGCTTGTAAAGCAGCTCATAGGCGCCGAATAGAACTGCCTGCGGGCTCTCGCCGCCGATCAGGACCAGATCGCCGCGGGTCAGCAGGCGGAAGCCCTCCCTGGACTCCGAAACGGCCAGCGGCTTCGCGCCCAGCGCGATCGCCAGGCTGCCCAGCACAAGGCCAGGCCCGCGCACGTCCCCGGGATTGTCCGTCCGCACCACCTCCAACGCCGTGCCGGACATCTTATCTATGTGGTAGTTCAATTCCTCGATAGCCTTCTGTAAAGTTCTTTCAGCGGGGGTTGGCGCGTCGGCGTAGATGGTTGCCACACCCCGGCCCTCCTGCACAAGCGTTAGCGCGGCCGCAGCCGCAACGGACAGCGACACGGACATCCAGACGAAACCACACGCAATCGCGAACTTCATGTTTTATCCCTTTCTTTATGTTACAGGGCAGTCTCGCTCCGCCGGATCACCTTCTGCGGCGACCTGCGCGAGGTGTTGCCCTATTATGCTCAATGGCACACTACGCCGCCACAGCAGTTTATGTCAACACGTTTTTATCGGAAACATTTTTAATAATGAACACTGAAACCCGCGCTTGAAGGAGTTTTGCAAGCGCCTCTTAATTACCCATCTGCTCAGCGAAACTCCAGCGTTACGGAGCTCACTCGCGGGCTGTTGGCGCCATTTGCGGAGCCCAGAGCCAGCCTGTATTGTATCCAGTCTTCCAATATCGGTTCGCCCGCCGGATTTTCGCCTTTCGCAAACAGTTCGCGAGAATCCTTCACCCCTCGCCATGGCGCCGAATCCAATCCGTCCCGGCAAGAAGCCGTTCGCACCTGCGCCCGAACCCATGTATTAGGCGGATCATGGCTCTCCCAGTGAATCGAACGAAAACGATTTCCATCCGGAATCCGGAAGGGCTCCGATATGTAAAACTCCTCGGCGCCACGGTCCATGAGATTCCCCGGATCCACAGCATACATGCCGTGCGGACCCAGAGTCGGTAGTTGCGTGATGTTTCGCTCGGAAAAACCGTCCGGTCCGTTCCACCAAACCTGTGAGAAACCGACATGATTACCATAGGTCTTATGGCAGGCAACGGCCAGATCCACCCAACCATCACCGTTGAAATCGGCAGCAACGCAGCCGCTGGCCGAATGCGAGAACAGCCGGGTCCGATTTGCGGCGGAATAGACTCCTCCAGGCGCGCCCCAGTAAATATAGGAATCCAAGTCCCGGACGCGCCCGTTCTTATAACAGGTAGCGAAGATATCGAGAATGCCGTCATTGTTGAAATCGGCAATGGACAGCGAGTTGCATGAATGGACAGGTAATTGCGCGCGGCGGTCTTCGCGATAGCCATCGGGACCGCCCCAATAAATGTAGACGCTGGAATCATACGGGTTCGCATTGCCGGGAAATTGATGACCACCGACGATCAGGTCGAGCCATCCGTCGCCGGTCAGATCAGCCGCCTGGGCGCAGGATGAGCCGCCCGCGTTGAGCCACTGGGAGCGCGCCATGCTGAAGCCTTCCGGCCCACCCCAAAGAATAAGGCAGCGCGGGCCGGCAATCTGCGACACGAACAGATCCAGCCATCCGTCGCGGTTGAAGTCCGCCGCAAAGAGCCAACGCGGCTCGCGGTATTCAACGTTCGAAGCGCTGGTATCGAAGGAACACTTGCGAGACGCTGCGTAGTCGGTCAAACCGGGATCCAAAAGCAGGCGATCGAACCGCTCAAGATCAAAGCCTTTCGGACCCTGCCGGAAAATCCTCATTTCCGGGTTCGAAAATCCGACAACGGCAATGTCAAGATAGCCCGAACGCCGGAAATCACCCACGGCCGAACCATGGGCGCGGAAGGTAGGAAACACCTGCTTCCGGTTCGGATCAAAGCCCCCCGGTCCGCCCCGATACAGAAACGACCCCGGATCCAGGTGCGGCGCGTTTTCTGCACAGTTTGACACGAACAGATCCGCCCATCCATCGTCATCAAAGTCGGCGCCCAACGCGTCGGGAGCCGACCATCCTGGCAGTTCCTCCCGACGATCCGAGTGGTACCCATCCTCGCCGCCATGATAGATATAAACAGGAACATCCCCGCGAACGCGTCCTCCCGTATGATTAACGAGAACAACTTTGGGCGAATTGTTGTCCGCAACGCGAACCAGGATCGCAGAGGTTGGATCATGGCCACTCAGCCGCACAGGATCCGTCCGAATGCCGTCAGCGCCTCCCTTAAAAACAAGCGCGTCCACATCATGCAACTCTGCCGTGCTGCCCTGGCAGATCACGACATCGGCGAATCCGTCTCCATCCAGATCCTCCACCAGCACATCGCGAGCAGCCATAGTAACCAGGCGCGCGCGGCGCCCGGAGCTGAAGCCGTCAGGACTGCCCCAGTATATCCACGAGTCGGCTTCCCGGTCCGGATATTTCATCTGGCCGACGCCCGGCGTCCAGCCGGGCGGCACATGGGAAATCAGAGCGAGATCTTCAAAACCATCGCCGTTGATATCCCCGGCGGCTGCCGAGGCCGCGTGAACACCCCGGAAAACAAGAGGCTCTCCCAATGCGCGATCTGGCTGAACTGGATACAGCAAAGCATCCTCACCCCCGACAAACACGTAAAACACGCCGTTCATCCGGATTATTTTCGGACGCCAGCTCAGTGTGAACGGCACCCAGTTCGGAGTGGTCCCCGGACGCTCGGTAGGCTCAATATCGTTGCCGGGAACAGGAGTGGCGCGATTCCTATCCAGACCTCCCGATCCGCCCCAGAAAATAAGCGCCGGGCCGTGACGCGGACGAGCGTACAAGTCGCAATGCCCATCCCCATCGAGATCCTCCGCCACGATATGCAAACAATCAACATCCAGTTCGGAGAACCGTGACGCCACGAATCCTCCGTCGTCCTGATAGAATTGGCGCAGGCGTCCGTTGCAGGCGAATACGATCCCGGGACGCCCCCTACCGTTGAAATCACCAACGGCGACGCCTCGACAGTTGGGCGCGGGTAATTCCAGACGGTGCCGCTCTGAAAACCCATCGGGGGCGCCATAGTAGACAAAGGCTGTCAGGTCGGACATGGATCCGTCGCATTGATGCCCTACGACAAGATCGTCAAAGCCGTCGCCGTTGAGATCGCCGGCGGCGGCGGCATAGGCGCCGCGCGTGGGCAACGCGGTCCTCACCGCGGCGCCAAGCGGGTCGTCATAAACGTAGACAGGCGGACGCTCATCCATGTCCTGACTATTGACGAACAGCAGATCGAAACGGCCGTCATTCGAGAAGTCGTAACGGAAGATTCGTTGAAGCACACCTGACCTGGAAACATAGAGATTGTGACCTCCATTTCCGAAACATCCCTTTCTGAATCCTTCAAACCCATGAGTCCGCCATATGGTTCTATTCATACCTATCTCCTCAACCTGCTTCATTAATAAACACCGTGAACGACGCACCGTAAAAGTCCAGCCGAAAATATTTGAAATTCGTTTTCCGTGTGAGGGTTTTTAGAAACACATTGACACTAAACATCAGAGTGTTGCAGGATACAAGCTCATTTCGCAGCATGCTTGAACACGGGAGGACAAAAGATGAAGATCTATATCGTCACCGATCTGGAAGGCGCCACGGGGGTTTTCAAGTTCAAACAGACCCGCGAGAAGGAAACTCCTGAGTTCCGCGATGCCATACGCCTGCTGATGAGCGACATCGCCGCAGTCGCCGAGGGACTGAAACAGGGCGGCGCAACCGAAATCCTTGTGCTGGACGGGCACGATGGCGGCAATAACTTCATACCCGACTGCATGTTGCCCGGAGTGCGCTACATTACGGGCACGCCGCGCCCGGGGCCTTTGTACGGACTTGACGAATCCTGCGGAGGCATCGTTCTGTTGGGCTATCATTCCATGAACGGAACACCGGACGGCGTCCTGCACCATACCCAGAACTCCCTGTCTGAAACCAAGTACTGGTACGACGGAGTCGAGCGTGGGGAGATCTACCAAATGGCAGTTATTGCGGGGCATTGCGATGTGCCGGTGATTCTCGTGACCGGCGACGAGGCCGCGTGCCGCGAAGCGCGCGGATTGCTTGGAGATGACCTGCCGACCGTGGCCGTGAAGAAAGGCATCGACCGGGAAGCCGCGATCCTGATGGCGGCCGGCGAAACGCGTCCGCTGCTGATCAACGGCGCCAAACGCGCCATGGCGGAGCGGTCCGGTCGAACCCCGTTGAAGCCCGCTTTCCCCATCTCCATGCGCATTCGTTCCATCGGCCCCAATGCCGCGAAAACCGACACTCCCGTGTACTCGCAACGCGAATGCGTGGTCCGCAGCGGACTTGACATCATCAAAGGTTCGGAGAAAGGAAACGTGCACTAACGAGCAATGATATCGGTTACAGGGAGTTTGACGGCCGATGGGAGGCAAACGCGCAACTGGCGCTCGACACCATCAACATGCAGCTGACACAGGGACTACCAACTTGGATGATTCACGACATGCAGTAGTCGCACCCGGATGAGCTTTCAGGCAATCCATGTAAACGGGGCTTTGCACTGCTATGTGAACCATGTTGGATCGCAAATTGGGAAAGGAGCAATGAGATGTCTGCGCACCGCGTATTGAATGAACTGAAGCAGGATTTCGATCCGGAATTGGACCCCGTCCTCGTCTTCGCGGGTGACCGCGCGGAAGGATACCACACCATCCGCATCCCCGCGCTTGTGCGCACGCGCGAAAACGTTCTGCTGGCTTTCGCGGAAGCGCGCCGCGACAACCAGCGGGATGCCGGGCATATCGAGATCGCGCTTCGTCGCAGCCGCGACAACGGCCGCACCTGGGGCGGGATGGATATCCTCGCCGCCGAAGAGGGCGATGTGACCCTGGGCAACCCCTGCCCCTTTGTCCTGGAGAATGGCGAGGTG
>JAGYMT010000250.1 GCA_018400335.1 Kiritimatiellia bacterium
CGCTGAACACAGAACACTTTCAGCGAAGCTGGCTAGGGATTACGGAATGAACGAGCCCGGGAAGGGTGTCCTGCGCGAAATAGCCGGCTCGGTGAGCTTGCGGTATTCCTCTGAATTCTTCAGCGGCGCCAGCCTGTTATCCTTGCCGGCCATATCCTTGATCGGTTCGCCGCCGGTCATCACGGCTTCCCGCAGGGCCTTCAGCGCCGCGTCATTCTGTCCAAGCGCCGTGCGAACACAGGCCATCTCGAACCATATGCGCGGATTCCCGGGCTCGCGCTTCAGGTACACCTCCAGGGCCTCGGCCATGAAGTCAAGACGCTGAGGCACGGACGTGGCATGCATCTCCGCTATCTTGAGAAGCGCATCCGGGGGGACGCTCTCATTGTTAATAATCTGCCTGGTGAGTTCGTAGAACTGCTGTTCTCTTCCCGTCTGCTGGTAAATGTGAGCCAGCTCAAAAACCATCTCCAGGGTGCCGGTCCCCTCTGCCAGCGCCGCCTGCAGACGCATCATCCTGTCATTGAAATGCTCGAGCATCTTAATCCGGTTGAGAAAACCCGCTATCTTATCGTTCCTCGGATCAAGCTCCTGATTGTGCTGCATCACGGCCGCTGCGTCCTGGAAACGGGACTGCTGTAGATAGAGATCAGCGAGCCGGAAGTTGGCCTCGGGACTGATCGGAGAGAGCTCTATGGCCTGTCGCAAGGCCGTCTCCGCCTCGTCGAACAGCCGCCTGTAGGCATAGAGTCCGCCTATGGCACACCGCAGCTTGGAAAAAGTCTTGCGCGCCACGGCGCTGCGAAGAAAACTTTCATCGTTTAACAGCCGGGCGCAGTACCAGCCCCAGAAATCCATGTCATTCTTTATCATTTCCTCGCTGAGGCCGGGAAGCGGCTCCTTATTTATCTTCATGATCAGCCCATGCGGCTCGAGATAAGGATACATCCAGCTGATTACGTAACTCTCCTCGATGTAAAAATCATGCTTGCTCTTGTTCTTATCAAATATCATCCGGCAGATGATCCCGTTGATTTCCATCACGCCCTGAACGCCCTGGACGCTCACCTTGCCGCTCTCATCAACCGTCACGGCGGCATTGGCCGGGATTCGCCCCGAGCGGATGTCGTTCACATAACTCTGAAAGGCGATATTCGAGTCGTTCGGCGTGGGAATCCATATCATGTTGCCGTACAAATCCCGCATGACGTTCATGTAGGTGTTGTCGGCCAGCGCATTCTGGGTTATCAGAAAGACATCCGGCCGGACCCGCGCCGAGAAGATCATGTAGGTGGGAACGAAACGGCCCGGGTCGGTGCCACCGAAAAAGATGGCATCCGGTTCCATAGCCGGCGGGAAGTTCGGGTTCGGCGGCCGCTCCTCGCCCGGCTTGAGCGATTTAATAATGCCCTCGACACCGCAGAGCTGGTAACAGCCGAACTGCCAGCCAAAATCAAAACCGTCAAGGTTGGCCCCTCCATAGGTCCTCGCCAGCTCTTCATCATGATAGTTCTTCCACACCAGCACTGATGGCGACAGCACCGCAACAGCCAGAACGGCCGCAAGCGGAATATCGCTCTTGAGGAACGTTTTCAGGAACCCCAGGGCAAGCGCAAAGCCGCACCCGATGATGACGGCCAGAATGGCGTACGACATCAGCAGCTGCACGCGCGCTATGAACATGGACTGTATGTCATGCCCCGGATTGAGGATTATCATCATCCCCATCCCGAAAGTGCCGAAGCCGGCAAGCAGGGCGCCAAGCCACGCAAGGTGCTTGATCCTCATCCTTCCGACGAAGAACACCGGCAGCAGCCCGAAAAGCAGAGTCGGCAGAGTGAACTCTCCCTCCAATTCGCGCAAGTACGCCGCAAACTGCTTAAGAAAGGCCATCGGCTCTATCGCGGGGGCAAGCGCCTGGTACTGCCCGCGCGTCACGGCATGCTTGAACCCCTCCCATGTTCTCGGGTATCCCCAGTTCATCGGCGGATTCGTTTCGGAGGCAAGCGGCATGTATATGAACAGCAACAAACCCAAACCCATCGCCAGGGCCATCAGCAGAACCCGCCGCCACTCCGTGAAGAGCTTTTTACTGATGAACCAGATGATCGCAGGCGAGATGAGCATGAGGACCCCGACCACGGCCCAGACGTTCCTCGCCATCCCTCCCCCGGCCTCGGTGAGCGAACGCACCCTGAAGATATAAACCCATAGCGCCATGAAGATCAGTCCGCTCGCCAGAACATCGCGGAACAGATCGCGGTCCGCCGCAAGGAAAACAAAAATCATAGAGAAAGCAATCAGGCCTATCGGCTGGAAATTCGTGATGCCAAGTCCGAAAACAAGCGCGATGAGATAAGGCAGCCGCTTTCGTTCCGGGCGCTGCAGCCAGACATATGAGATCAGAAGCATCGTCATCACAATGCAGGTGTTGAGAGTGTACACCTCCGCGATGACCGCCTGCGACCATTGCAGCGGCGTGAAGGAGAGAAAAAGGCCGGCGGCAATGCCGCTCGCTCCCGCAATCCAGCCTTCCCCGATCCCGCCACTTGGTTCCGAGAATCCTGCCGCAGGCTTCGTTGCGGGCGAATCGCCCTGCTCACCGCCGAACAGTTGCAGCATGTCGCGCGCGAAGCGGCTGACCAGCAACGCCACTATTCCGCTCGTGAGGGCGCCGAAAAAGGCGGAAAGGTAATTGACGCCGTACGCCGGGTTCGGCTGACCGGCATAGCGCATGAAGAAAAAAATCCTCGTGAAAACCCACGCGAGTATCGTCCACAAGGGATATCCCGGCGGATGCGGCACGCCAAGGTATTCAGCGGCGACCACGAGCTCTCCGGAATCCTCGAGCGTCACCGTGGGAGCAATGGTAATGGTGTAGACAATGAGGCTGACGATAAAAACCAGGCCGGCGGCAATCCAGTCGCCAGGACGGAATACCGGCACATCCGGCTTGGACACGGCCGCGCCTGCTCTATTCTGCTGAATAATCTCTTTTCCCATGGCACGTAGAAAACAAGACAAAGGAAATCCTGATGCCGGACACCAGAAGCCCGACCCGCATCGAACAGCCAAGGACTATAGCGGGGCCTCCGCAAAACGTCAACACATTCAGCAATTCTCATTCAAGATAAGAATAGCTCACCATGAAGGGCATGGAGTCGAAGAGGGAATGCGTGCGAGCGCATGGGAATTGACAGGAGACACTGCGGCGGATGCCGGCATCACCCCGTCTTCTCCTGGCCTTTGCCACGCACTAATATTCTTGTTCCGGCGGAGACCGCCGGCTCCATGTGAAAAGTCCCGTCCCCGGTTCAGCGGCTGGGCCGCGCCCACCGGCAGCGGCTTGTCCACCGAAGGCGCGGCTACAGAAGACACATCGCAGACGCGCCCTTTGCCGGTTTCCCATTGACTATTCTTCCGTATCTGGCAGATTAGGGGCAAGGAGTATCAATTATGAAATTGACCGCCACGCAGCAGATGATGGGGATCGACCGGTTCCCGGTGTATTGATATAGAACCCTCAGCAAGAAAACAACGATAATCACTCCTTCAGGTGGCGGCGCGATCCCTGTCCGCCCGTGGTGGATCCGAGCGCGCCGTTTCCCGGCATCCATTCTTGACCGGATGGCCCCGAATCCCGCGAATCAATGGAATAATCCAGGCCATCCTCTTCTCTTCGGACGGCTTAATACTCGCGCAAGAAGGCGCGCTCGGATCCACCACGGGCGGACAGGGATCGCGCCGCCACCTGTTTAGTGACCTCACACGTCGGCTTGCTTTCTCGCCGAGTCGGAGCGTGAG
>JAGYMT010000251.1 GCA_018400335.1 Kiritimatiellia bacterium
GCAGGGCATATTCGGATACCTCCCCGAGCCGGCGCTGAAGATGATCGCGGCCCGGCTCGACAAGCCGTTCAGCGAGGTTGCCGGGGTCGTGAGTTTCTACTCGTTCTTCTCGACCTCGCCCAGGGGCAAGTATTTGGTGCGAGTGTGCCTGGGAACGGCCTGCTACGTCAGGGGCGGCAAGGGCGTGCTCGACGCTTTTAAGAAGGAGCTCAATATTGACGTCGGCGAAACGACCGGGGACAGGCTGTTCTCGCTGGACGTGGGAAGATGCTTCGGAGCCTGCGGTCTGGCGCCGGTCGTCATGGTAAATGACGACACGCATCGCAGGGTGAAACCTTCAAAAGTGAACGAACTGCTTGCCGCCTATCGCGGCAGAGCCTGTGATGGAGACAGCAAATGACAAAGCAAAAAGATATACTCATAAAGACGCCTGCTGATATTGCTAAAATCCGCGAGTCGGCCGCGGCGAGAATCGCCAATCGCGAGAGCCGGCCC
The DNA here is from genome assembly GCA_018400335.1 of Kiritimatiellia bacterium. The sequence continues at coordinate 496 of JAGYMT010000251.1, forward strand.
TGCTGCGCGGGATCGGGAATGGCCAAACCCTCCGGAGCCCCGGGAAAATTCGAGATAATGCTCTGCATGGGGACGAGCTGTATTTCATCAGGCGCGGATAAGATACGCGACGCGCTCAAGGCTGAGATCAAGAAGCGGAAGCTGGAGCGGAAGGTGAGCGTGGTGGAGACGGGCTGCAACGGGTTTTGCGCGGCCGGCCCCATAATGGTCGTCTACCCCGGCGGCTGGTTCTATAACAAGGTCACGCCGGAGGACGCGCCGGCGATCATTTCCGAGCACGTTCTGGCCGGCCGTCCGCTTCAGCGTCTCATGTTCAAAGACCCGACTACGAACAAGATAATACCGCATTATGATGATATCCCCTTCTTCGCAGGGCAGCAGCTGGACGTCCTCCGCAATAAGGGCAAAATCGCGGCTGAGAGCATTGAGGACTATATCGGCAGGGATGGCTACGGCGCGCTCGTGAAGGCTCTCACGGAGATGACGCCCGACGGGATAATCGCCGAGATGAAGAAGTCAGGGCTGCGCGGACGCGGCGGAGCGGGGTTCCTGACCGGCCTGAAATGGGAGCTGTGCAGGAAGGCCGCCGGCGACAGCAAGTACATTCTCTGCAATGCCGACGAGGGCGACCCCGGCGCGTTCATGGACAGGAGTCTTATCGAATCCGACCCCCACGTCGTTCTCGAGGGCATGATGATCGGCGCGCGGGCTATCGGGGCGGACACGGGTTACGTCTACTGCCGCGCGGAATACCCGCTCGCGCTTCGGAGGCTCGAAAAGGCCATCAAGGAGTGCAGACGCAGGGGACTGCTGGGCAATGGAATCCTGGGCACGAACTTCAACTTCGACGTTCACATAGCGCAGGGCTCGGGCGCGTTCGTATGCGGCGAGGAAACCGCGCTGATGCGCTCGGTCGAGGGCAAACGCGGCGAGCCGCGTCCGCGTCCTCCCTTCCCGGCCCGGAAGGGACTCTGGGATAAGCCGTCGGTGTTGAACAACGTCGAGACTTTCGGAAACGTTCCGCTGATAATCAGGAACGGCGCCGCCAGGTTCGCGTCCGTCGGCACGGCCAAGTCGCCCGGCACGAAGATTTTCGCGCTCACCGGGAAGGTGAACAACGTGGGACTGATCGAGGTGCCCATCGGCACCAGCCTCGGAACGCTGATCTATGACATTGGCGGCGGCATTCCGAACGGGAAGCAGTTCAAGGCGGCCCAGATAGGCGGCCCCTCCGGCGGATGCATTCCGCGCCAGCATCTCAATGTCCCGGTGGATTACGAGTCCCTCGCCGAGCTCGGCGCCATAATGGGGTCCGGCGGCCTGATCGTTATGGACGAGGAGACGTGCATGGTGGACATGGCGCGCTACTTCATGGATTTCGTGCAGGATGAGTCCTGCGGGAAGTGCGTGCCGTGCCGCGTGGGAACGAAGCGGATGCTCGAGATTCTTGACCGCATTTGCAAGGGACAGGGCGAGATGGCCGATCTGGACCGGCTCGAGACGCTGGGCAACCAGATCAAGGACACGGCGCTCTGCGGCCTGGGTCAGACCGCGCCGAACCCCGTGCTCTCCACGCTTCGTCATTTCAGGGACGAATACATTGCGCACATCAGGGACAAGCGCTGCCCCGCCGGGGTCTGCGCGGAGCTCGTGCGCGCGCCCTGCCAGAATATATGCCCGGCGGGCGTTGACGTGCCTGGTTTCGTCTCGATGGTGGGCGAGAAGCGCTACGCGGCCGCGCTCAGGCGCCACCGCGAGCGGAACCCGCTTGCGGCCGTGTGCGCCTACGTGTGCTTCCATCCCTGCGAGACGCGCTGCCGCCGGGCGACGCTCGACTCCCCGGTTTCCATCAGAAACGTCAAGCGGTTCATGGTGGAGCAGGAGAAGCGGACGGAGATTCCCGAGGCGCGCCGCAACCCGGAGAACGCGAAGCGCAAGATAGCCGTTATCGGCGCGGGCCCGGCCGGCCTGTCGTGCGCATACTTCCTCGCGCGGCTCGGCTACAAGCCGAAGGTCTTCGAGGCCGAGCGAAAGGCGGGCGGGATGCTGGTCCAGGCCATACCCTCCTACCGTCTTCCCCGCGCGGCGCTCGAGCGCGAGATAAAGATGATCCGGGGGCTGGGCGCCACGATAAAGACCGGTGTCCGCCTCGGCAAAGACTTCACGCTCGCCGGCCTGCGCAAGCAGGGCTACGAAGCCGTGTTCCTCGGCGTTGGCGCGCCGGAGGGCAGCAGGCTCGGCATCACCGGGGAGGGCGTTTCAGGTGTAGCGGACGGCATATCCTTCCTCCGGGAATTCAACTTAAAGGGCAGCGCGGCGGTCGGAAAGAAGGTGCTCGTGATCGGCGGCGGAAACGTGGCCGTTGACGTGGCCCGCACCGCCCTCCGGCTGGGCGCCGAATCGGTGACCATCGTCTACCGCCGCACGCGCGACCAGATGCCCGCCTACGCGGAGGAGGTGGAAGAGGCCGAGAGGGAAGGCGTGAATTTCGTGTTTCTCGCCGCGCCGGAGGAGGTAGTCTCCTCGGGCGGCCGCGCCTCCGGCCTGCTCTGCCAGAAGATGGAGCTTTGCGAGTTTGATCGCAGCGGCAGGAAGGGAACCAGAAAGATCGCGGGCGACACGTTCGTTCTTGATGCCGACCAGATCATTTCCGCCATCGGCCAATCTCTTCGCGGCGAGGATCTGGCGAAGACGGAGGGCCTGGTGCACGGGAACTGGATCAAGGCCGACCCGTTGACCGGTCAGACTTCCATCGAGTGGATATTCGCCGGCGGCGACGCGGCAACCGGCCCGGCCTCCGTGGTTGATGCTATAGCGGCCGGCGAGCGCGCTGCGGTCGGAATTGACAGGCTGCTCACCGGCGAAGACCACGCGTTCTGGCGGGCCGATAAGGAGGTTGACAGCTTCTTTGATCCCGATGCCGACCCCGTTTCGTACGACCGCGCCTCGCTGCAACTGCTGCCGATCAACAAACGGCGGCGCAACTTCAGGGAAGTGGAGTTGACTTTTGCCCGGCAGACGGCCCTGAGGGAAGCTAAACGGTGTTTGCGTTGCGATTTCCGTGAATGTGAAGCCCAGCCAACTTCGTTGAAAGGGTTCAGTGGTTCAGATGTTCAGTGTTCAGGCCGGAAAAATTCCTGAACGCTGAACCCCTGAACACTGAACACATTGACTGATAACATGTTATTAACGTCGAAATCAATTGTTTGACTCATCATGCCTTTGGCTTGATAAATTTACTCAAAGAAACGAAAATTAAGGAGCTTAAGGAAAGGAAAAATAAACATGCCGTCAATTACAATTGA
>JAGYMT010000252.1 GCA_018400335.1 Kiritimatiellia bacterium
CCCGCAAAAACAAGCTCGCGCGCCTTGCCCTCGCGATACCAGTCCGGCTGAAAGATAAAATGAGCCTCGATTTCTATTGCAAAAAACCGAGGCTCTCGCTTATGATACTTTTGGGGTTTTGCATGTCCTCGTCTTACTCAATCGACGCTCCCGCGTCGAGCGGTAAGGCGAGGACCCCCACTTATCACCCAATAAATGGCTCAGTTCTCGTGAGCAGACATGGCTCAATTCCGGTGAGCGCTATAGGCAGCGGGCTCCGTGCAGGTATGCGGGATGCCTTACGGCGGCAGGCACGGTCGCCGACTGGCGCTGGTAGCGCATCTTCTGGAAATGCCCGTGGTCGCCCAGCATCTCGCCATGGTCGGACGTGATGATGAGAACAGTGTTGTCGAGCATGCCCTCCCTTTCAAGCGCGTCGCATACGCGCCCGACCTGTTCGTCAACACAGAGCAGCATCGCCTTATAGGCGCGCCGCAGCTTGCGCACGCGCGCGGCGGCCTTTTCGCTCATCGGCGCGTCATCCGGGCCGCCGGCGACAAAGGGATCATCCTGCTCAACAGGAACCAGATCCAGAAAGCGCTGCGGCGGGTCGAACGGGGCATGCGGACTGGAGAAGGAGAGGAATCCGAAAAAGGGCTTATCCACGGGGCGGTTTCTGATGCTCTCCAGCATGCGGTCGGCGGTGACGATGTCAATGTAATCCGCCTCGTCGAAGGGCCAGGGCTCGCCGGTGAATTCCGTCTGCTCGGCCGTCATGAAGTTGGCGCCCCGCGATGCAACGTGATCCCGGTATGCATCGAGGAGCCCCTTCGCTTCCAGATGCCTGCACCAGTCGCAGCGGTTGGCCAATGCGAGTTGCTTGCCGGTCGCCTCCCACACCTCGTCGAAGCCGTACCCCTTGAGTTCTTCGCTAAGGGCCGCGAGATCCACCCCGTGTCCCCGCGGCGCGCCCCATTTCCAGGTCTGAAGCCAATGGAACTTTCCTATACCCGCGGTGTGGTACCCTGCTTTCTGCAAGGCCTGCGCGTAGGTGGGTATGCCGCGCGGCAGGTCGCCGGACATGGCCAGCGTGCCGATCTGGTGCGTGTAGCGGCCGGTGAGCAGGGCGGTGCGGGCGGGAGTGCAGATGGGGTTGGCGGTCACGCAGTTGAGGAACGCGCAGCCCTCCGCGATACGGTCAATGTTCGGCAGCGTGAGCCGCGATTCAGGATACCAGCCGGCGTGGTCGGCTCTGTGCTGGTCGGTCATTATGAGCAGTATATTCGGTCGAGCGTTCGCCATGATTCATCCCCCTTGGACAAAACTGAATGATGGAGGATGATTATCCACGCGGAAGACTGCCGGTTCAAGCGCTTTTCTCAACAACTACGCGCCTGCATTCATTAACGAGGAGGATAGATCACAGCAGAAGAGACAGTCGCTCTGTTGAAACATCTGCAACTCAAGCCTATCTCCCCAAAGCGGCTGCCCCTGACGCCTTCGGGACCGTTCCGATGACCCCGCACCCATTCACCCGCCCCAGGCATTCGAGAAACCATTCCAGCCAGACCGTGACATCCGGATCGCCCTTCTGACAACGCTCAAGCACCTTGTAGTAATCACCGCGTTATTTGCGGCGAATAGAGACGCTAATCACCGCATGATGCGAGGGGTGAGATCGGAAAACGGCCTCACGGATTGCCGTTGCCGTCAGGACGGTTCCTGATAATCGGCGAATGACGAGCCCGTCATCCCTTTTTCATCCTTGATAATTCATCAAACTTTGCCGGGCTTCGTTCAGATAAGGCAATTCATCACGTATTGCAACGCGGGTTTTCAAATCCTGGCATATTCGTTCAAGCAGGCTATGCAGAGGATTGTGCGCCGGTACGTGAAATTCGGCTGGCCGGACACCGGATGTTATCAGAATATTCAGGAAACGTTCTGGAACTTCCGACCACATTTCGTCAATCGTCTTCTCGACGGTCAACAATTCGAATCCCATGATCATTCCATTATCCCCGTTAACGGCCAACGCAACAAAAGGGGATTGCGGACGTTGTCCCTTCTTCTCGGCAACCCTCATAAATGACGGAAAAACATCGACTTCCAGCGGCGCTGCCATTTTGGGCAACCTTGCGGCCTGTTGCACGAGAACCTCGGATACACGAAAATTCAATGTCTTGGACGGAGGTTTGACCTGACAATATGAATCCGTCCAGACGGGGGTGCCGTCCCGATCGTCAAGAACGCGTATCATCAAATGCTGCTTTTCATTGTCGTTGTACAATATCCCGGAGTCGTCAAGGAGTCGCGGCGCGACATCAAGCGTTTGTTCCAATGCCAGCGTCAGCCAGTGCGCTTCGCGCGAGTCGGTCGGCCAGGGATGCCAACCAGGACGGTAACCGCGGAAATACGGCCAGCTCTGTCGTCCGCGAACACTCAACCCCAATGTCTTGATCCGTTTGTGCTCCTCGGGCATCAATTCCTCCCGGTCCCCGAAAACCGCCTGCGCATGACGAAGCGTCATCATCACGTCGGCCAGATACAGCGATTCGCCAAGTTCCTGCATTGTTAAAAAACCGCTTAACCCTTCGGCGCCGTGATACACCGCAACCGCCAGATGTTCGCCCCGGTTTCCCATAATACTGATGAAAAGAAGCTCATCGTTTTCCGGATCCCGGACGCCAAAAATATCGGTCTCCGCCAGCCATGCCCAAGGTTCCATTTCCCTGACCCGCGCCGCAAGATCGTATAGGCGCCGCCATTCCGTTTCGGAAACCGCTTGATCCGTTCGCCGCGCCCCGGATGCCGGATTCGATTGCGACTGAGTTTTGTCGGTATCGGCGTCTTTATCGCCCAACAAACCGCGTGTTTTTTCCGGATCGTTATTTTGGTCATTCATGATGGGGCTTTCGTATTAGTGATTCTGAATTTTTGACGAGATCACGGCGAGACCGAAGTGCGCATCGAACAACGGTCTGCTCCGCGTCGCCCGTATTGCACGGTTATACAACGCACCGGATATCGGTGATGCATCCATGGCCGCATTATTCACGATCTTCCGTTCACGCACAAGTCTGAACTCGCCCATACGACGGGTCCCCCCCCAGCGTCAATCTGGGGTCAATCAACGCAAACCGTCGGTGTGTCCGCACCGTTAACTGTTATCTTCAGGACCGTCCATGATTCGTACAGGATTAGCTCCTTGGTGTTGAGAACACCCAGTCGCCTTTGCTCGCCGTTCTGCTTTCGATTTCCTACTCGTTCTCGGTTAGATTCCTCGCAAAGCCGGACATTCCCCAGCTTGCTGGCGTTGCTATTGGCAGTAGCGAAAATACCGTCAAGGCAAGTAGGTGATAAGGATTGCGACCTCTCAAAATCTCACCCCCATCAGGCAGCCCGTCACGTCCGCGTCGGTCAACCGCAACCGAATGTAGTCCTCGATTTGGAATCCCGACGAAAACTCGTTACAGGGAACATAATCGCTGTTCAGGGAACAGATGTACTGGAAGCCATGCGCCTGAGATTCGCTGGCGGCAAGTTCGAGGGCTTCGGCGCGCTGGCGTTCGTCCACCCCGTCGAAAATAGTGCTATCGTGGATCAGGAAGCCGGGGCTGGTGGGGCGAGTGGACCAGAGCCGTGCGAGCATGAGGTCGTAGCAGAAGATCTTCATGTTGCCGATGCCATGCCGTCACTGCCGGAGCGTTCGATCTCGACATCGAACTTGAAGCCGGTCGGAGCCGGGTCTATGACCAGTCGGGCATTGGGGTCATGTCTCGACGTTCGACAATTAGCG
>JAGYMT010000253.1 GCA_018400335.1 Kiritimatiellia bacterium
ACGGGTGAAAGTCTCGCGAAAGATGGGCAAGATTATTCGGTAACGGGATATTTCGGGTCGCAGAGAACGGTTAAGCTGGGTCGGGTAAGGGTATCCGGGTAAGAGCGGCGGTTAAGGGTGAGTTTAAGTGTCTCGAAAAACGGGGTAGAATCGGTTGAATGAACGGCGACATTTCACCGTACGAGGGGAGGCGCTTAACCGCACACTTCACCGTCACACTTCGTCGCCACGCTTAGTCGGATACACTTAGTCGGATACGCTTAAACGAACCGTTTTTGCCGGTTAACGCATTTACGAGTAAGTGAGTCGGATACGGTCTTACCCGACCTGCTTCCACCGATGCGGCGATTGTCGGTTCAGGCATCCACAAGAGATCAAGTCTACCCACAGATTCCGCGGAAGACCCATTTTTCAGGACCGGCCTGTCCAATCGCGAAAAATGATTGCAGAGGCCAGCACAATTCGCTATAAATTAATTTCCTTGATTTAATTAAGGCTTCGGTAGTCGGAACATCAACAGAACAGACAAGAGGGGAGCATGGTGAACGACATGGGTGCTGATATCAGGAATTTCGTGCTAATGGGGCATACGCAAAGCGGGAAAACGTCTTTGTGCGACGCGCTTCTTTTCAAATTCGGCCTGAACGACCGGCTGGGCAGCGTGGATGACGGGACGAGCATCGCGGACTATACCGATGAGGAGAAAAAGCGGAAAATCACCATTTGTGCGAAGACTTTCACGGGTGAATTCGCGCCCAAGGGCGGAGCCGGAGCCAGGTTTGTGTTCTCCGATACGCCGGGGTACGATGATTTTGCAGGGCAGATGCTATGCGCCTGTCGAGCCGCCGATTCGGCGCTTATCGTGGTGGATGCCGCGGCGGGGATACAGGTGGGCACCTCTGCCGCGTGGAAGCGGTGTCGCGCGCTGGGCATGCCCTGCGGCGTGGTGGTCACTGGACTGGATCGCGAGAATACCGATTTTGGCGCCGTGGTGGAGCAGCTTCGCGGCGTGTGGGGCGCCAGGTGCGCGCCTGTCGGGCTTTGCCTGCCTGACGCATCTCAAACCGCGGATCTTCTTGGATGCGCGGTTGATGGAGCCGGTGCGGAGCTTGCCGCGAAATACAAAGGAGAGTTGTCCGAGCTCGCCGCGGAGTCTGATGATGCCCTGCTTGAGAAATATCTCGACGGCGAGCAGCTTACCGCTGATGAGCTTCTCAGCGGTCTGCGCGCTGCCATGAGGACCGGTGGGTTTGTCCCCGTGTTTCCGGTGATTTCCACGAAGGATGTCGGAGTGACTGAACTGCTCGCGGGAATCACGCGGCTGTTCCCGGCTCCGTCCGACCTGGAGCCGAAGGATGCGGCGGGCGCCGCGATCAAAACGGATACCGACGCACCCTTCGTGGGGTTCGTGTGGAAGAGCGTTACGGACGCATATGCGGGCAAGCTGGCGTTTGTGAGGATCCTGGCCGGAACCCTCAAGGAAGGTTTTGAGGCGCTTAATTCCGGCAAGGGCCACAAGGAGCGGATCGGATCCATGCTTGCCATGTGTGGAGGGAAAAAGCCGTCTCCCGTGGTCGAGGCCGTCGCCGGCGACGTGGTGGCGCTTCCAAAGCTAAAGAACACGGGGCTCAACGACATTCTCTGTGCGCCCGGCCAGAAGATAGAGCTAAGCCCGATAGTGTTTCCCCACCCGGTTGTCTCGTTCGCGGCAGTCGCGAAGGAGCGGTCGGACGAGGACAAAATCGGCATCGCGTTGAGCCGCGTGGCTGAGGATGACCCAACGCTCACGGTTGACCGCCGGGCGGACACAAATGAGATCGTAATATCCGGCATGGGGGACGTGCACATTGACGTGGCGCAGGAGCTGATGAAGAAGCGCAGCAATGTTGATGTCACACTCAGCACCCCAAAGGTGCCTTACCGCGAGACGGTTACAACCATGGCGGAAGGACACTATAAACACAAGAAGCAGTCCGGCGGGCGCGGGCAGTACGGAGAGGTGTATGCCAGGGTGGCGCCCAAGGGGGCTGACGAGGAATGGTTCGAGGACGCGGTCGTGGGCGGGGTGATCCCCAGAAATTTCATACCTGCTTGCGAAAAAGGGTTTGCGGAAGCTCTGGTTAAGGGCGCGGTTGCCGGCTACCCTGTTGTCAATGTTAAGGTCACGGTCTACGACGGATCGTATCACGATGTTGATTCTTCTGAAATAGCCTTCAAAATTGCGGCCGGCCGTGCCTTCAGGGAGGCCATGAGCAAAGCCAAGCCGGTGCTGCTCGAACCGATCATGAAGGCGAAGGTAATGATATCGGATCAGCATATGGGCGAGATCAGCGGCGATATGAATCACAGGCGCGGGCGCATACTCGGCGTGGATGTCGAGGATGGCATGCAAGTGATCACCGCGGAAGTGCCGCAGTCCGAAATGTTCCGGTATTCCTCCGAGCTTCGCAGTATGACGGGCGGACGCGGCTCCTTCGAGATGAGTTTTTCGCGGTATGACGTGGTTCCCTCCGCTATAGCGCAGAAGATCATTGCCGCGGCCGGCAAGAGCGATGATGAAGAGGAATAGAGCCGGGGTGGGCGGCAGGAAGGCTTTTTTTGAGAACATGTTGCGCGGGTGCGCGCTGTGTCCGCGGGCCTGCGGGGCGAACCGGGCCGCCGGGGAGAAGGGATGGTGCGGGGCCGGCGGCGCTCCGGAGGTTTTTGCATATTTTCCTCATCACGGGGAGGAACCTCCGGTTTCAGGAACCGGAGGGTCAGGCGCCGTTTTTTTCAGCCGATGCACCTTGAGATGTCTGTATTGCCAGAATTATCGCTGGAGTCAGGGTGGCGCCGGTGTTGTGACCGGCACGGAAGACTTGGCGCGTATGCTCGTGAAGCTTCGCGATGCGTCGTGTCATAACTGGAACATGGTGAGCCCAACACCCTGGCTGCCGTGGATTGCTGATGCCGTTGATTCGGCGGCCCTTTCCGGGCCGAGGCTGCCGGTTGTGTACAACAGCAGCGGGTTCGAGCGGGTGGAGACGCTCAGGGCGATCGAGGGACTCGTGAACGTGTACCTTGTGGACCTGAGATATTCGCGAAACGAGTCCGCAAGCGGGGCTTCGGGCGCCATGTGTTATGTTGAAAATGCGCGCGCCGCCCTCGCCGAGATGTGGAGGCAGGCCGGCCCGCTCAAGGTTGACGATTATGGAATCGCCGTTTCAGGGGTTATCTGCCGGCTGCTTGTTCTGCCCGGGCTCGCCGGCGAGGCTGTTGAGAATCTCGCTTGGCTTGCCGGGGCGCTTGGGACAGCGGTGTCCCTGAGCATCATGTCCCAGTACACTCCGGCGCACAGGGCCGGAGGACTGGAGCCTTGGAACAGGCGCGTGACGAGGGATGAGTACGATAACGTGTGCCGCGAGGCGGATAGTCTGGGATTTGACCGCGGGTGGATTCAGGAATACGATGGTAAAGCGGGCGGGGAACTGCTCGGGTTCAATATGCAATCGAACGTGTAACGCGAAGAAAGAGGTGAACGATGAGCGGACATAGTAAATGGAAGACCATTCAACACAAGAAGGGCACAGCCGACGCCAAACGCGGTAATATCTTCAGCAAGCTCAGCCGCGAAATAACCATAGCGGCGCGCGAGGGCGGCGGCGATCCAGAGATGAACGCGTCCTTGCGGACGCTGCTTGTGAAGGCCAAGGGCGCCAATATGCCGTCGGATAACGTCGATCGGGCGATCAAGAAGGGCACCGGCGCGCTGGAA